>PNMN01000137.1 GCA_013823655.1 Comamonadaceae bacterium
GCTGGCGCGCAGCGTGTTGTCGGGGTGGTTGTAGCCGCGGCGCACGCCTTCGTTGATGGCGTCGTCCAGGCTGCCGCTGAAACCTTCCCAGCGCACGTCCATGCCGACCTTCAGGAACACGTTGACGATGCCGGTGTCCTGGCAGATCGGGCGGTGGCCGGTGGCGCTCATCTTGCTGTTGGTCAGGATCTGCGCGATCGCGTCTTTGGCGGCGGCGCTCTGCTCGCGCTCGTAGGCGCGGGCCAGGTGGGCGATGTAGTCGGCCGGGTGGTAGTAGCTGATGTACTGCAGGGCGGCGGCGACGGATTCGATCAGGTCGTTCTGGCGGATGCTGGTGGTCATGGCGTGGGGCAATGGTGTGGACGTGGACAAGGCGTGCCGCACTGGTGGCGCGGCGCAAGGTCTGTTACGGTGCGATCAGCCGGTTATTTTGACAGGCCCGGCCTTTCACCGGCTGACGACAGGAGGCCCGCCATGGACACCCGGACCGAACGCGACAGCATGGGGACGATCGAGGTCCCCGCAGACCGCCTGTGGGGCGCGCAGACCCAACGCTCGCTCGAACATTTCGACATCTCCGGCGAGCGCCTGCCGGTGGAACTGATCCGCGCGCTGGCGCAGGTCAAGCGGGCTTGCGCGGTGGTGAACCAGCCGCTGGCCGGGTTGCAGTCGCGCACAGCGCAGGCCATCGTGGCGGCGGCTGATGAGGTGATCGCCGGCCAGCACAGCGCCGAGTTCCCGCTGGTGGTCTGGCAGACCGGTTCCGGCACCCAGAGCAACATGAACCTGAACGAGGTGCTGGCCAACCGCGCCAGCGAACTGCTGGGCGGCGAACGGGGGCAAGGGCGGCTGGTGCACCCGAACGACGACGTGAACCGCAGCCAGTCATCGAACGACGTGTTCCCCACCGCCATGCACCTGGCGGCGGTGGACGGACTGACCCGCCGTTTGCTCCCGGCGCTTGTGGCGCTGCGTGACACGTTGACGTCCAAGTCGAATGAATTCGACGGCATCGTGAAGATCGGCCGCACCCACCTGCAGGACGCCACGCCGCTCACGCTGGGCCAGGAAATCTCGGGCTGGGTGGCGCAACTGGCGCACGCCGAGCGCCATCTGCACGCCGCGCTGCCGCACCTGTGCGAGCTGGCTTTGGGCGGCACGGCGGTGGGCACCGGGCTCAATGCCCCGGCGGGCTTTGCCGATCGGGTGGCGGCCGAGCTGGCCCGCCACACCGGGCTGCCGCTGCTGAGCGCGCCCAACAAGTTCGAGGCGCTCGCCAGCTGCGATGCGCTGGTGCACGCCCACGGCGCGCTCAAGGGCCTGGCGGCCAGCCTGATGAAGATCGCCAACGACGTGCGCTGGCTCGCCAGCGGGCCGCGTTGCGGGCTGGGTGAGCTGTCGATCCCCGAGAACGAGCCGGGCTCGTCCATCATGCCCGGCAAGGTGAACCCCACGCAGTGCGAAGCGCTGACCATGCTGTGCTGCCAGGTGATGGGCAACGACGTGGCGATCAACATCGGCGGTGCGGCGGGCAACTTCGAGCTGAATGTGTTCCGTCCCATGGTGGCGCACAACTTTCTGCAAAGTGTTCGCCTGCTGGCCGACGGCATGCGCAGCTTCAACCACCACTGCGCAGCGGGCATCGAGCCGAACCGCGTGCGCATCAACGAGCTGCTGGAGCGCTCGCTGATGCTGGTGACCGCACTCAGCCCGCACATCGGTTACGACCGGGCCGCCGAGATCGCCAAGAAGGCCCATCGGGAGGGGTTGAGCCTGCGCGAGGCGGCGCTGGCTTTGGGTCTGGTGTCGGGTCAGGACTTTGATCGCTGGGTGGTGCCCGGCCAGATGGTGGGGGACTCCAACCCGAAGCAGCGAGTGGGCTGAGGCGTTACCCTTTCACCGCCGGGTTCTCTGCCGCCGGGCCGTCTGTGGCCATGTAAGTGGCTCGTAAGAGCCTTTGCGCACATTCATCGGGTTAACCGTTCCTACAACTCCTGAGGAGACAGTCATGTCCGCACCTTCGTCGAACATCGAATCCACTCTGGTCGAAAACCGCGTTTTCGAACCCACCGAAGCGATGCGCAAAGTCGCCCGCATTTCGGGCATGGATGCCTACAACGCCCTGTGCGCCGAAGCCGAGCAGGACTTCGAAGGTTTCTGGGCCAGGCGTGCCCGCGAAACCCTGACCTGGAGCAAGCCTTTCACCAAGGTGCTCGACGAGTCGAACAAGCCTTTCTACAAGTGGTTCGAAGACGGCGAACTGAATGCCTCCTACAACTGCCTGGACCGCCACATGGGCACCCCGGTGGAGAACAAGACCGCCATCATTTTTGAGGCCGATGGCGGCGAAGTGACCAAGGTGAGCTACCGCGAACTGCTGAACAAGGTGTCGCAGTTCGCCAATGCGCTCCGGGCCAAAGGCGTGAAGAAGGGGGATCGCGTCGTCATCTACATGCCCATGACCATCGAAGGCGTGGTCGCCATGCAGGCCTGCGCCCGCATCGGCGCGACCCACAGCGTGGTGTTCGGCGGCTTCTCGGCCAAGGCGCTGCAAGAGCGCATCCAGGACGCCGGTGCCGTGGCCGTCATCACCGCCAACTACCAGCTGCGCGGCGGCAAGGAGCTGCCGCTCAAGTCCATCGTGGACGAAGGCATTGCCATGGGCGGCTGCGAGTGCATCAAGAACGTCATCGTGTTCCAGCGCACCGCCACCACCGTGAACATGGTGGCCGGTCGCGACAGCTTCATGCACGAGGTGATGGCCAGCCAGTCCACCGACTGCCCGGCCGAGATGGTCGGCGCCGAGCACCCGCTGTTTGTGCTCTACACCTCCGGCTCCACCGGCAAGCCCAAGGGCGTACAGCACAGCACCGGTGGCTACCTGATGTGGGCCAATCTGACCATGCAGTGGACCTTCGACCTGAAGGACAACGATGTTTTCTGGTGCACCGCCGATATCGGCTGGATCACCGGCCACAGCTACGTGGCCTACGGTCCGCTGGCCGCCGGCGCCACGCAGATCGTCTTTGAAGGCGTGCCCACCTACCCGGACGCCGGTCGTTTCTGGCAGATGATCGAGCGCCACAAGTGCACCATCTTCTACACCGCGCCGACCGCGATCCGTTCGCTGATCAAGGCCGCTGAAGGCAACGAAAAAGTGCACCCGGCGCGCTCCGATCTGAGCAGCCTGCGCATCCTCGGTTCGGTCGGTGAACCGATCAACCCCGAGGCCTGGATGTGGTACTACAAACACGTCGGCGGCGAGCGCTGCCCCATCGTGGACACCTTCTGGCAGACCGAAACCGGCGGCCACATGATCACCCCGCTGCCGGGCGCCACGCCGCTGGTGCCGGGTTCCTGCACGCTGCCGCTGCCCGGCATCGCCACCGCCATCGTGGACGAAACCGGCACCGATGTGCCCAACGGCGCCGGCGGCATCCTGGTCGTCAAGAAGCCCTGGCCCTCCATGATCCGCACCATCTGGGGCGACCCGGAGCGCTTCAAGAAGAGTTACTTCCCCGACGAACTCAAGGGCTACTACCTGGCCGGCGACGGCGCGGTGCGCAGCACCGACCGCGGCTACTTCCGTATCACCGGTCGCATCGACGATGTGCTGAACGTGTCGGGCCACCGCATGGGCACGATGGAAATCGAATCGGCCCTGGTCGGCAAGAGCGACCTGGTGGCCGAAGCCGCCGTGGTGGGCCGTCCCGACGACCTGACCGGCGAAGCCATCGTGGCCTTCGTGGTGCTCAAGCGCTCGCGCCCCACGGGCGACGAAGCCAAGGCGATTGCCAAAGAACTGCGCGACTGGGTGGGCAAGGAAATCGGCCCGATCGCCAAGCCCAAAGACATCCGCTTCGGCGACAACCTGCCCAAGACCCGCTCGGGCAAGATCATGCGCCGCCTGCTGCGCTCCATCGCCAAGGGCGAGGCCATCACCCAGGACACCTCGACGCTGGAGAACCCGGCGATTCTGGATCAATTGTCTGAAAACAACTGATCCATGCCCTGCTTTTCCTGGTGTCATAGGGCAGCAGGAAACAAAAAACCCGCTGGGCAACCAGCGGGTTTTTTGTTGGTGCGCGAGAAGGGTTTACTTTTGACCCATCACCCAGGCAGCGAGCTTCTTGGCATCGGCGTCGTTGACCTGCGGATTGGCGGGCATGGGGATCGCGCCCCAGACACCCGAGCCACCTTTCTGGATCTTGGTGGCCAGCATGTTGACCGCCTTGGCATCGCCCGCGTATTTTTTGGCGATGTCTTTGTAGGACGGGCCCACCAGCTTTTTGTCCACCGCATGGCAGGCCATGCAGTTCTTGCTTTTGGCCAGGGCTTCGTCGGCCATGGCGGGGGCAGAGACGGCGGCCACAGCGGCCATAATCAGAAGAGCGCGTTTCATGGATGGTTCCTCGTGGGTGAAAAGTGAGAAGCTCACCGGTCAAATTCTACCCAGACGCCCGCTTGTGATACGGTCAGTTACAGTTTCTTGCGGGCTTCATGAGCCCTTTACTGGAGGGTGTGATGTATTTCCTCATCGCAGGCATCGGCCTGTTGTTAATGAAATATCTGGAATTTGGCTTTGTCGCGGGCTGGTCCTGGTGGTGGGTGTTGTCGCCCTTTGCTTTTGCCGTGGCCTGGTGGGCGTGGGCCGATGCCACGGGCTACACCAAGCGCAAGGAAATGGAAAAGATGGACCGTAAAAAACAGGCGCGCATCGACAAGCAGCGTGAGGCGTTGGGCATCAAGCCAAAGCGCCGCTGATCCCGCCCGGCGACGCTGCCCGCAGAGCCCCCAGTGGGTCCGTGGCTGCTGTGCCGATCCCTTCAGACCGCCAGGCCCTGCGGGATAATTCCCTGCTGATCTCCACTCCCGATACGTCCTTTTCGCGACCCAACAAGACCCCCACCATGCCCGTCTACCGTTCCAAGACCTCCACCGCCGGCCGCAACATGGCCGGCGCCCGCGCCCTGTGGCGTGCCACCGGCATGAAAGACGGCGACTTCAGCAAGCCCATCATTGCGGTGGCCAATTCGTTCACCCAGTTCGTGCCCGGCCATGTGCACCTGAAGGACTTGGGTCAACTGGTGGCGCGCGAGATCGAGGCGGCGGGTGGCGTGGCCAAGGAGTTCAACACCATCGCGGTGGACGACGGCATCGCCATGGGTCACGACGGCATGTTGTATTCGTTGCCCAGCCGCGAGCTGATCGCCGACTCGGTGGAGTACATGGTCAACGCCCACTGCGCCGACGCGCTGGTGTGCATCTCCAACTGCGACAAGATCACCCCCGGCATGCTGATGGCCGCGATGCGCCTGAACATCCCGGTGGTGTTCGTCTCCGGTGGCCCGATGGAAGCGGGCAAGGTGCGCCTGGCCAATCCGCAGACCCATGTCATGGAGTTCAAGAAGCTGGATCTGGTCGACGCGATGGTGATGGCCGTGGACGACCAGGTGAGCGACGCCGACCTGGCCGAGGTCGAGCGCTCGGCCTGCCCGACCTGCGGCTCCTGCTCGGGCATGTTCACCGCCAACTCCATGAACTGCCTGGCCGAAGCGCTGGGCCTGGCGCTGCCGGGCAATGGCACGGTGCTGGCCACGCACGCCGACCGCGAGCAATTGTTCAAACGCGCGGGCCGCATGGCGGTGGATCTGTGCCAGCGTTACTACGAGCAGGAAGACGAGTCCGTGCTGCCGCGCTCGATGGGCTTCAAGGCTTTTGAAAATGCGATCACGCTGGACATCGCCATGGGTGGCTCGACCAACACCATCCTGCACCTGCTGGCGATCGCGCAGGAAGCGCAGATCGACTTCACCATGGCCGACATCGACCGCCTCTCGCGCGTGGTGCCGCAGCTGTGCAAGGTGGCGCCCAACACCAGCAAGTACCACATCGAAGACGTGCACCGCGCCGGCGGCATCATGGCCATCCTGGGCGAGCTGGACCGCGCAGGCAAGCTGCACACCGACGTGCCCACCATCCACGCCAGGACCATGAAGGACGCACTGGACCAGTGGGACATTGCGCGCGATCCGTCGGATGCTGTTCGAACTTTCTACATGGCCGGTCCGGCCGGCATTCCCACGCAGGTGGCGTTCAGCCAGAGCACCCGCTGGCCCAGCCTGGACCTGGACCGCGCCGAGGGCTGCATCCGCTCGGGCGAACACGCGTATTCGAAGGAAGGCGGCCTGGCCGTGTTGCGCGGCAACATCGCGCTGGACGGTTGTGTGGTCAAAACCGCCGGGGTCGATGAGAGCATGTTCGAGGTGGAGCAGCTGCGTTACACCACCAGCGTGCCGACCTCTACCTTGCGGGTGTTCTGTGGTGCGGCGCGCGTGTTCGAGTCGCAGGATGCTGCGGTCGATGCGATCCTGGACAACCAGATCGTCGCCGGTGATGTGGTGGTCATCCGTTACGAAGGTCCGCGCGGCGGGCCGGGCATGCAGGAGATGCTGTACCCGACCTCCTATTTGAAATCCAAGGGTCTGGGCAAGCATTGCGCCCTGCTGACCGATGGCCGTTTCTCCGGCGGCACCTCGGGCCTGTCGATCGGTCATGTCTCTCCCGAGGCGGCCGCAGGTGGCGCCATCGGGCTGGTGCGCGATGGCGACCAGATCAGTATCGATATCCAGAACCGCAGCATCAGCTTGCTCGTGAGCGATGAAGAACTGGCCCGGCGCCGAGCCGAGCAGGACCAACTGGGCTGGAAGCCCGCCCAGCCGCGTGCGCGCAAGGTGTCGGCGGCGCTCAGGGCGTACGCCATGCTGGCCATGTCGGCCGACAAGGGTGCGGTGCGCGACCTGTCCCTGCTCGGCCCCTGACCCACCGCCTGTGCCCGCTCAACAGCTCCTTCGGGAGCTGTTTCTGTTTTGGGGTCCATGCACGTGGCCACCGCCCGGGCGCGCGCAGCGTGCACAATCCCCGCCATGCTGATTCATCCCCAGATCGATCCCGTCGCACTGCAACTCGGGCCCCTGGCCATCCACTGGTACGGGCTGACCTACCTTGCGGCCTTTGCCCTCTTCGTGCTGCTTGGCCGCGCCCGACTCAAGCACGAACCCTTTGCATCCATCCGTCAGCCGCAGCCATGGACCAGCCGCGATGTCGAGGACATCCTGTTCCTCGGTGTCTTGGGTGTGGTGGTGGGTGGGCGCCTGGGCTACTGCCTGTTCTACAAGCCGGCCTACTACCTGAGCCACCCGCTGGAAATCTTTGCCATCTGGCAGGGTGGCATGAGCTTTCACGGCGGCATGCTGGGCGTGCTGGTGGCCATGGTCTGGTACGCGCGCAGCCGACAGCGGTCCTGGCTGCAGGTGATGGACTTCGTGGCGCCGTGCGTGCCCACCGGGCTGGCGGCCGGGCGTCTGGGCAACTTCATCAACGGCGAACTCTGGGGGCGCGTGGCCGACCCGTCACTGCCCTGGGGCATGGTGTTCAGGGGCGCGGGCGACCTGCCGCGCCACCCCTCGCAGGTCTACCAGTTCTTCCTGGAAGGGGTGCTGCTGTTCGTGCTGCTGTGGTTCTACGCGCGCAAGCCGCGTGCCACCGGGCAAGTGGGAGCCGCGTTCCTGTTTGGCTACGGCGTGCTGCGTTTCATCGCCGAATTTTTCCGCGAGCCCGACGCCCATCTGGGCCTGCTGTCGCTCGGCATGAGCATGGGGCAGTGGCTGTGCGTGCCCATGATCCTGGGCGGTGCCGGTCTCTGGTGGTGGTTTGGCCGCAAGACCTGATTGTCCGACGCCGGTGATCCGGCACCTGAAAGAACCCCATGTCTGGGCATGTCCGTTTGCTGATCGACGGTGCGGTGGCGCTCGTGACGTTGTCGAACCCGGCCAGGTTCAACGCCATGTCGCGTGCGATGTGGCGCGAACTCCGTGGTGTGTTCAGCGAGCTTCAGCAGCGCAGCGACCTGCGCGCCGTGCTGGTGGCGGGCGAGGGCGGGCACTTCTGTGCCGGCGGCGACATCGCGGAGTACACCGATTTCCGCTTCGAGCCTGAAGGCCTGCGCGACTTCCACGAGAACGATGTCTGGGGCGGCCTGTCGGCCATGCTGGCCTGCGACCTGCCCATGGTGGCGCAGATCGAGGGCAACTGCATGGGCGCGGGCGTGGAAATCGCCAGCTGCTGCGACATCCGCGTGGCGGGGCAGGGCGCGCGTTTCGGTGCGCCGATCGCCAAGCTCGGCTTTCCCATGGCGCCGCGCGAGGCCGAACTGGTGGCGCGCG
>PNMN01000138.1 GCA_013823655.1 Comamonadaceae bacterium
CAGGTGGTCGAGGTGCTGGACCGCTTCATGGGGCCGATCAGCCAGATTCCGCCGATGCACAGCGCCTTGAAGAAAGACGGCAAGGCGCTTTACGAATACGCCCGCGAAGGCGAAACCGTGGAACGCGAACCGCGGCAGGTGGTGATTCACGATCTGGAGCTGCTCGACCTGCAGCTGCAGGGCGATTCACCGCAACTGGTGTTGCGGGTGACGTGCAGCAAGGGCACCTACATCCGCACGCTGGGCGAAGACATCGGCGAGGCCCTGGGTTGCGGTGCCCATTTGACGCAGCTGCGCCGCATCGCCACCGGCCCGTTTGACGCCTCGCAATGCACCACGCTGGAGGCGCTGGAAGCCGACGGCGAGGCCGCTCGCCTGACCCGGCTGCTGCCGGTGGAGGCGCTGCTGGCAGGCCACACGCGCGTCACACTCGACAGCGACAATGCCGGGCGCTTCCTCAGCGGCGTGCGCCGCCGTGGCCACTGGCCCGACATGGCGCAGGTGGCGGTCTTTGGCCCGGCACCGGGCGCGTCCACCGAACCGCCGGTGTTGCTGGGCAGCGCCCACACGCAGGGCGGCGAACTCATCCCGGGGCGGCTGCTGAGCCCCATCGAAATACAGCAACTCCTGGAAACCTCACCGGAACTCACATCATGAGCAAACAAATCCGCAACATCGCCATCATCGCCCACGTGGACCATGGCAAGACCACCATGGTGGACCAGCTGCTGCGCCAGTCGGGCACTTTCGCCGAGCACGAAAAAGTCGTGGACACGGTGATGGACAACAACGCGATTGAAAAAGAGCGCGGCATCACCATCCTGGCCAAGAACTGCGCCGTGAGCTGGCAGGGCACGCACATCAACATCGTGGACACCCCCGGCCACGCGGACTTCGGTGGCGAAGTCGAACGCGCCCTGTCCATGGTGGACGGCGTGGTGCTGCTGATCGATGCGCAGGAAGGCCCGATGCCGCAGACCCGCTTCGTGACCAAGAAGGCACTGGCCCTGGGTCTCAAGCCCATCGTCGTGGTCAACAAGGTGGACAAGCCCGGCGCCAACCCCGACAAGGTGGTGAACGCGGCTTTCGACCTGTTCGACAAGCTCGGCGCCAACGACGAACAGTTGGACTTCCCGGTGGTCTACGCCTCCGGCATCAACGGCTGGTCGTCGCTGGAAGAGGGCGCTCCGGGTGAGCAGTGGGGCCCGGACATGTCGGCCCTGTTCGAAACCGTGCTCAAGCACGTGCCCGCACAGACCGGCGACCCTGAAGCGCCGCTGCAGCTGCAGATTTCCGCGCTCGACTTCTCGTCCTTTGTCGGCCGCATCGGTGTCGGCCGCATCAGCCAGGGCACGATCAAGCCCAACATGGACGTGCTGGTGATGGAAGGCCCCGACGGCAAGACCGTCAAGGGCCGTGTCAACCAGGTGCTGACTTTCCAGGGCCTGGACCGTGTGCAGGCCACCGAAGCCGGCCCGGGCGAGATCGTGCTGATCAACGGCATCACCGACATCGGCATCGGCGTGACCGTGACCGACGTGGCCACACCCGCTCCGCTGCCCATGCTCAAGGTTGACGAGCCGACCCTGACCATGAACTTCTGCGTCAACACCAGCCCGCTGGCCGGCCGCGAAGGCAAGTTCGTGACCAGCCGCCAGATCTGGGACCGGCTGCAGAAAGAGCTGCAGTCCAACGTGGCGCTGCGCGTCAAGGAAACCGACGAAGACGGCATCTTCGAGGTGATGGGCCGGGGTGAATTGCACCTGACCATCCTGCTGGAAAACATGCGCCGCGAAGGCTACGAGCTGGCCGTGTCCAAGCCGCGCGTGGTGTTCAAGGAAATCAACGGCGAGCGCCACGAACCCATCGAGCTGGTGACGGCCGACATCGAAGAGCAGCACCAGGGCGGCGTGATGCAGGCCCTGGGCGAGCGCAAGGGCGAGCTGGCCAACATGGAGCCGGACGGCCGTGGCCGCGTGCGCCTGGAATACCGCATCCCGGCGCGGGGCCTGATCGGTTTCACCAACGAGTTCCTGAACCTGACCCGCGGTTCCGGCCTGATCTCCAACATCTTCGACAGCTACGAGCCGCACAAGGGCGACATCGCCAGCCGCAAGAACGGCGTGCTGATCTCCATGGACGACGGTGAAATCTTCACCTACGCCCTGGGCAAGCTGGACGACCGCGGCCGCATGTTCGTCAAGGCCGGCGACCCGGTGTACGAAGGCATGATCGTCGGCATCCACAGCCGCGACAACGACCTGGTGGTCAACGCCACGCGCACCAAGCAGCTGACCAACTTCCGTGTCTCGGGCAAGGAAGACGCGATCAAGATCACGCCGCCGATCGACCTGAACCTGGAGTACGGCGTCGAGTTCATCGAGGACGACGAACTGGTCGAAATCACACCCAAGTCGGTCCGTCTGCGCAAGCGCTTCCTGAAAGAAAGCGACCGCAAGCGCAACCGCGACTGATGACCCTGCAACACGGTCTCGCGCCGTGTTGTTGTTTCAGACCATGCCTTTTCGCGCCCTCAGCCGCCTGAGCCACACCCAGGCGGTGTTCATGATGATTGCGGTGACCCTGATGTGGTCGATCGCCGGGGTGGTGTCGCGCCAGCTTGAATCGGCGGCGCGGTTCGAGGTGACCTTCTGGCGCAGCGCGTTCACCGCGCTGTCGCTGCTGGTCATCCTGCCGCTCTGGCGCGCGGCCGACCGTGCGTCTGGCGTGCTCCCGGCACCGGCTGGGCAGGGCCGCCTGGAGCGCCACTGGGGCGTGCTGCCAGCCTCGCGCGCCTTCTGGGTCTCCGGCGTCTGCTGGAGCGTGATGTTCACCGCCTTCATGCTGGCGCTGAGCTTCACCAGCGTGGCCAACGTGCTGATCATCATGTCGGTGGGGCCACTGTTCACCGCCCTGCTGGCGCGCTTTGCCATCGGCCAGCAACTGCCTGCCAGAACCTGGGCCGCCATCGTGGCCGCGGGCGCGGGTATCGCCTACATGTACGGCAGCCAGATGCTGCAGACCTTCACCGAACCCGGTGCCAACCCATCGGGTCTGTTGTTGGGCTCGCTGGCCGCGTTGTGTGTGCCCGTTGCCGGGGCCATCAACTGGACCGTGGTGCAGCGCAGCCAGTCACACGGAGAGAAAGTCGATCTCGTGCCCTCGGTGCTGCTGGGCGCGCTGCTCTCGACTCTGCTCACGCTGCCGCTGGCCGTGCCGTTCAGTGCCACTGGCAGCGACGTGGCCTGGCTGGCGCTGCTGGGTCTGGTGCAACTGGCCATTCCGTGCGCGCTGGCCGTGGTCTGTGCACGCTCGCTCAAGGCGCCCGAGGTCTCGCTGCTGGCGCTGCTGGAGGTGATCTTCGGCATCGTCTGGGCCTGGCAGTGGGCCAACGAGACACCCGGGCACGAAGTGCTGTTGGGTGGTAGTGTGGTGATCGTGGCGCTGCTGTTCAATGAACTGCTGGCCTGGCGCGACCGCAGCACCCAACCGATGCCGACCCCACCCGATCAAAGCGGCGCCACGCCGCAGGGATCTTTCTCCAGGATTGACCGCCATGAGCCAGACGCCCGTTGAACAGCACCTCATCACCGAAGTCCGCGGCCGCGTCGGCTGCATCACACTGAACCGGCCCAGGGCCCTCAATGCGCTGTCGCTGCAGATGATCCGCGACATCACGGCCGCGCTGATTGCCTGGCGCGACGATGCCCACGTGCTGGCGGTGGTGGTGCGCGGCATGGGCAGAGAAGGTCCGTTCGGTGCCTTCTGCGCCGGTGGCGACATCCGCTTCTTTCACCAGGCGGCGCTGGCGGGCAACCCCGAGCTGGAAGACTTCTTCACCGAGGAGTACGCCCTCAACCACCTGGTTCACACCTACCCCAAACCCTACATTGCTTTCATGGACGGCATCGTCATGGGTGGCGGCATGGGCATCAGCCAGGGCGCGAGCCTGCGCATCGTGACCGAACGCAGCCAGCTGGCCATGCCGGAGACCGGCATCGGCCTGTTCCCCGATGTGGGCGGGGGCTACTTCCTCAGCCGCTGCCCGGGGCGCATGGGCGAGTACCTGGCGCTCAGCGGTCAGGTGCTCGGGGCGGCCGACGCCCTGGCAGCGGGCCTGGCCGACGCGCAGATGGAGAGTGGTCGGCTGGCGGGCCTGTGGGAGAGCCTGGGCCAGACGCCCTATGAGAGCGGCGAGGCGGTGCAGCGCTGGTGCATGAACCACACGCAGAAAAACCCTGCGCGCGCCAGCGCACCCAACACCGAACTGGAACAGGTGTTCGCTCTGGAGACCGTGCTCGCCATGCTGCATGCGTTGGAAGCCAGCAACAGCACCTGGGCGCGCGACACAGCCGCCCTGCTGCGCAGGCGCTCGCCGCTGATGCTGCACGTGGTGCTGGAGCAGGTGCGCCGCGCGCGCGGCATGGGTCTGGCCGACGAGCTGCGCATGGAGCGTGGCATGGTGCGCCACTGCTTCCAGCTGCGCCCCGGTGCGGCGAGCGAAACGGTGGAGGGCATCCGCGCCCTGGCGGTGGACAAGGACCACACCCCGCGCTGGAACCCGGCACGCATCGAAGACGTGGCGCCTGAACAGGTGGCAGCGTTTTTCAAAAGCCCCTGGCCCGCGCACGCGCATCCGCTGCGCGCGCTGGGTCGCGCAAGCTGAACCGGTGGCGGGTCAGCGGTTGCGCGACTTCATCACCCGCTCGACCTCGCGCTTGCCCTCACGTTCCTTGATGGTGTCGCGCTTGTCGTGCTCGGCCTTGCCCTTGGCCAGCGCCATCTCGCACTTCACCTTGCCGTTTTTCCAGTGCAGGTTCAGCGGCACCAGGGTGTAGCCCTTTTGCTCGACCTTGCCGATCAGGCGGCGGATCTGCTCGCGGTGCAGCAGCAGTTTTTTGGTGCGCACCGAATCCGGGCTGATGTGGGTGGAGGCGGTGTTGAGCGGGTTGATCTGGCAGCCGATCAGAAACAGTTCGCCTTCGCGGATCACCACGTAACCATCGGTGAGCTGGACCTTGCCCTCGCGCAGGGCCTTCACCTCCCAGCCTTCGAGCACCATGCCGGCTTCGAAGCGTTCTTCGATCGCGTAGTTGAAGAGCGCTTTCTTGTTGTCGGCGATGCGGCTGTCGACACCCTTGGTGGGCGCGGTCTTGCTGGGTTTGGTGGCCATGGGGTATCAGTTGCGGCCGTTTCAGGCCAATACAATGGCAGCGAAGTAGCTGCCGGGGCGGCGTGCCAAATGCGGCTTGTTGCCTTGAGTGCCCGCCCGATTGTATGAAAACGATTCAAAAGTCTGTTCTGCTCTGGCACAGCGCGCATCAAATGTTCGCGCTGGTGACCGATGTGCAGCACTATCCGCAGTTCCTGCCCTGGTGCGACCACAGCGAAGTGGTCGAACGTGGCGATGTGGGCATGGTGGCCAAGGTGGGCATGTCCATCGGTGGCCTGCGCCAGAGCTTCACCACCCGCAACACCCACATGGACGACCGCCAGGTGCTGATGGAACTGGTGGATGGACCGTTTTCCCATCTGGAAGGAATCTGGGATTTCACCCCGCTGGGCGACGGCTCGCAACGCGCCTGCAAGGTCGAGTTTCGCCTCACCTACGGTTTCTCCAGCCAGACCCTGGCCACCCTGGTGGGGCCGGTGTTCGACAAGATCGCGGGCAGCCTGGTGGACGCGTTCGTCAAGCGTGCCGATCAGGTGTACGGCGCATGAACATCACGCTGCTGTACGCCAGCGCGCCGCGCACAGTGCATGCGCTTTCACTGGATGTGCCAGCGGGCTGCCATCTGGAACAGGCGCTCGAACGAGCCGGGTGGATGGATCGGTTCCCCGAAGTGCGCACCCTGCCCACGGGCATCTGGAACCACAAGGCGGGGCGCGATACGGTTCTGCGCGAGGGTGACCGGGTCGAGGTCTACCGCTTGTTGCGGGTCGACCCGAAAGTGGCGCGCCGGGAGCGTTTTGTGGGACAGGGTGCGCGGGGAGCCGGCTTGTTCGCCCAGCGCCGACCGGGCTCGAAAGCGGGTTACTGAACCGCCGGGGGCAGGGGGCCGCAATCGCTGCGGATCGTCGCTTCCATGCGCTTGGCCTCTTCGGCGCGACTCTTGTCGTCCATGATTTCGCGCTCGCCTTTGGCATTGGTCGTCGCGATGCGGATGCCCGTGTCCAGTGTGGCCTTGGCCCGTTTCGCCCGTTCGCAGTTGTCGGCACGGGCTTTGGCCATCTTGTCGGCCTCGGCCTTCTTCTTGGCCTGTTCGGCTTCTTCGGCCTGCTTTTTCTTGGCTTCCAGCAGTTCGTCACGACCGCTCGGCCTGGGGGCTGCTGTGGCCGTGGTTTGTGCCGCGGTCGTCGCCGCCACGGTGCCGGGCGGCGCGCTCGCAACGCGAGGGCCAGGGGTTTTGATGATGTTCTTCTCCGGCGTTCCAGCCGGGGGTGGCGTGTCGCTGAACACCTTGCGACCCGTGTTGTCCAGCCACTGCCACTGGGCCAGCACAGAGCCGCAGGCCAGCAGCGTCAGGGTGGCCAGCGCGATGGAGCGAAACGTGGGCATGGAACGCAGATTGAAATGAGCCATGGGGCCAGTTTAGCGCGCGGCAGGGTGGAGTGCTGCTCTGAACTGAACCGGCTGTGAACCATTTGACTGTTCGGTCGGTTTTACCGGTCAAATGGCGGTCTGCGACCCCCCGCAGGGTCGCAAAAGACGCCGGGTACAATCGTGTTTTTGGAGCTTTACCCCATGCGCCTACTCGGCAAAGCGCTCACCTTCGACGATGTTTTGTTGGTGCCAGCGTACTCCCAGGTCCTGCCCAAGGACACCTCCCTGGCCACCCAGTTTTCCCGCAACATCCAGCTGAACCTGCCCCTGGTTTCGGCCGCAATGGACACCGTGACCGAAGCGCGGCTGGCGATTGCCATCGCCCAGGAAGGCGGCATCGGCATCATCCACAAAAACCTCAGCGCGCAGGAGCAGGCGGCCCATGTGGCCAAGGTCAAGCGCTACGAGTCGGGCGTGCTGCGCGACCCGGTGGTGATCTCGCCGCAGACGACGATCCGCCAGGTCATGAAGCTCTCGGAGGAGCTGGGCATCTCCGGTTTTCCTGTGATCGAAGCGGGGCGGGTGGTCGGTATCGTGACCGGTCGCGACCTGCGGTTCGAAACCCGCTTTGATCTGCCCGTGAGCGAAATCATGACGCCGCGCGAGCGCCTGGTCACCATGCCCGACGGCACCACGCCGCAGCAGGCCAAGACCCTGCTCAACAAGCACAAGATCGAGCGCCTGTTGCTGGTCAACGATGCCTTTGAACTCAAGGGCCTGATCACGGTGAAAGACATCACCAAGCAGCTCAACTTTCCCAACGCCGCGCGTGATGGCGCCGGTCGCCTGCGCGTGGGCGCTGCGGTGGGCGTGGGCGAGGGCACCGAAGAGCGCGTGGAAGCACTGGTCAAGGCCGGTGTGGATGCCATCGTGGTGGACACCGCGCACGGCCACAGCAAGGGCGTGCTCGACCGCGTGCGCTGGGTCAAGCAGAACTACCCGCAGGTGGATGTGATCGGCGGCAACATCGCCACCGGCGGCGCGGCCATGGCCTTGGTGGAAGCGGGTGCGGACGGTGTCAAGGTCGGTATTGGCCCGGGTTCCATCTGCACCACCCGGATCGTGGCGGGTGTGGGCGTGCCCCAGGTCATGGCCATCGACAACGTGGCCACCGCCCTGCAAGGCACGGGCGTGCCGATGATCGCCGACGGCGGCATCCGCTACAGCGGTGACATCGCCAAGGCCATCGCGGCCGGTGCCAATGCCGTGATGATGGGTGGCATGTTCGCCGGCACCGAAGAGTCGCCGGGCGAAATCGTGCTCTACCAGGGTCGCAGCTACAAAGGCTACCGCGGCATGGGCTCCATCGGCGCCATGCAGCAGGGCAGCGCCGACCGCTACTTCCAGGAAAGCAGCACCGGCAACCCCAACGCCGACAAGCTGGTGCCCGAAGGCATCGAAGGCCGTGTGCCCTACAAAGGCTCGGTGGTGTCGATCATCTTCCAGATGGCCGGTGGCCTGCGTGCGGCCATGGGCTACTGCGGTTGCCCGAGCATCGAGCACATGCGACACAAGGCGGAATTCGTCGAGATCACCTCGGCCGGCATCCGCGAGAGCCATGTGCACGACGTGCAGATCACCAAGGAAGCGCCGAACTACCGGGCGGAATAA
>PNMN01000139.1 GCA_013823655.1 Comamonadaceae bacterium
GGGGGTCGTGCGCAGCACGGCGGGGGTGGGCTACCTGCCCTCGCCGACCACCACCGTGACCATGCGATCAGGATGCAGCACGCGCTGAAAAGCCCGCCGGATGTCGGCCACCGTCACCTTGCTCACCTGTTGTGTCCAGGTATCCAGGTAGTCCAGCGGCAGGCCGTTCCAGGCGATGTTGGTCACGTTGTCCAGCAGTTTGCGGTTGCTGTCGAAGCGCAGTGCAAAACCGTTGACCAGAAAGTCCTGGGCAGATTTCAACTCCGCTTCGCTGGGGCCTTGCTGCACAAACTGACGCACCACGTCGCGCACCACGCCCAGCGCCTGGTCGGCCTGGTCGGGCCGGGTGGTCAACCCCATCTGGAAGGCGCCCGCGTGCAGACCGGGCGAGAAGTAGCTGTAGACGCTGTAGCTCAAACCCCGCTTTTCGCGCACCTCGGTGGTCAGGCGCGAGACGAAGCCGCCGCCGCCCAGGATGTGGTTGCCCACAAACAGCGGGAAGAAGTCCGGGTCGCTGCGGCGGTGGCCGGGCTGCCCCACCAGCACCTGCGCCTGGGCCGCGTCGAACGGCAGGCGTTGTTCCAGCGCGCTCGCCAGCGGCTGCACCTCGGGCACTTCGGTCAGCGCCTCGCAGCCGTTGGGCTGCAGCGCGGCCATGAGGCGGTTGACGATGCGTTCGGCGCTGGCGCGGTCCACCGCCCCCACCAGGCTCACGCGGGCGCGGCAGGTGGCGGCGTGGCGGCGGTAGAAGGCACGCATGTGATCCACGGTGATGCGGCCCAGCGTGGCCTCGGTCGCTTCCTGTCCATAGGGGTGGTCACCGTACACCGCGCGGGCAAAGGCCCGGTTCGCGTGGGTGGCGGGTCGGTTCTCCGCCTCCTTGAGCGCGGCCACCGCACGCTGGCGGTCGCGCTGCCACACGGCGTCGGGCCAGGCCGGTGCGGCCATCTGCCGCGCGGCCAGGGCCACGGCAGCCTCGAGCAGGGCGGGCTCGGTGAGGGTGCGCAGCGTGAGGCTCAGGCGATCACTGCCCGCATTGGCACCGAACTGCGCACCCAGGTCGATCCAGGCCTCGCTGAGCTGGTTCTCATCGAGCGCGCTCTGGCCCTCGTGCGCCGCCACCCCACCCGAGAGCAAGTCGGCGCTGACGCTGGCCAGGCCCGCCTGGCTGGCCGGATCGCGACGGCTGCCACCATCCACATCGATTTGCACATCCAGCATCGGAATGGCCGCACTCGACACGAGGTAGACGCGAGCACCGCTGACGTGCGTCCAGTGTTCGATCGGCAGGGCCGCGTGCGCAGGCAGCGTGAGCAGCGCCAGCAGGGCAACAAACAGGTGGTGATACCAGGTGTGGGACATGGGTTTTCTCAAGGGCGGATCGGTGCCGGGCGCGCCCCGCTGGCCGGTGGCGTTCGGCGGCTGGCATCGGGCACCAGCACGGCGGTGTTGAGCTGGTCGTCGCCGAACAGGCGCAGCGCCACCGACTGGACCTGGGCCGCGGTCACGCTGCGCAGCAGATTCAGCAGCCGCTTGCCCGTGTGAACGTCCATGCCATGGATCCAGTAACTGCCGAGCTCCTGCGCCTGGTTGAACATGGAGTCGAGTTTGTAGACCTCGCTCGCGGTCCATTGGGTCTTGACGCGCTGCAATTCGGCTTCGCTCACGCCCTCGCGCGCGATGCGCGCCACCTCCGCCCTGAGCGCGGCAGCGACCGCATCGGCGGCCACCCCCGGCGCCGGAACAGCACCGAGCATGAACACTTGCGGACCGCGCCCCATCAGCCCATAAGAAGACCAGGCGCTGTCGGCGGCGCGCGCCCCGCCGCTGCCCTGCACCAGCGCGCGCTCCAGCCGGGCGCCGCTGTACCCGTCGAGCACGGCAGAGAGCACGGCCAGGGCCAGCGCGTCCTGGCTGCCAGGGTCGCCTCCGCCCGTCCAGCGCGGGACCTTGTAGGCCAGCACCACCAGGCCCTGCTCGGCAGCGGCGCGGTATTCCAGCCTTCGCGGGCCGGTCTGCTCGGGTTCGTCACGCGGTTTGCGCGGCGGCACGGCGCGGGCCGGGATGCGGCCGTAGTGCTTTTCAGCCAGCGCACGCACCTGCTGGGGATCGACGTCGCCCACCACCACCACTGCGGCATTGGCCGGCATGTACCAACGCCGGTAGAAGTCGCGCACGTCGTCCGGCGTCATGGCGTCCAGATCGCTCATCCAGCCGATGATGGGCCGCCGGTACGGGCTGGCCTGGAACACCATGGCGTTGAGCGCTTCGAACATGCGCGCCTGCGGCGACTCTTCGATGCGCTGTCGCCGCTCTTCCTTGATGACCTCGATCTCGCGCTTGAACTCGTCGTCGCTCCAGCGGTTGTGGGCAAAGCGGTCGGCTTCGAGCTTCATCACCGCTTCCAGGTTGTGCACCGGCACCTGCTGGTGGTAGGCGGTGGCGTCGCGGCTGGTGAAGGCGTTTTCGCGCCCGCCCAGCGCCGCCACGCGGTGCGAGAACTCGCCCGGCTTGAGGCTGGGCGTGCCTTTGAACAGCATGTGCTCCAGCGCATGGGCCACGCCGCTGGTGCCATCGACCTCGTCCATGGAGCCCACCCGCACCCACAGCATGTGCACCGCCGTGGGCGCGCGGCGGTCGGGCTGCACGATCAGCGTCATGCCATTGCTAAGGGTGAACTGCTGCGGTCCGGTCGGTGCGGCAGGGCTGTGTGTGAAGGTCAGCGCGGCGGTCAGCGCGATCAGCCATGCGCGCCAGACAGTCAGGGGCAAGGGGCGTTTCATAGAATGGCGAAGATACAAGAGATTCCAGATGTTTTCGTTTTTCCGCAAAAAACCCCCTGCCCCCCCACACCCGTCTGAAACGGCTGCGCCCGCTGCGGTGGCGGCCCTCACCAACCACCCCGCACCGCCCGCCGCCGCCCCGGCACCCGAGCGCAAGGGCTGGCTCGACAAGCTCAAGACCGGTCTGCGCAAGACCGGCTCCAGCATCGCCACGGTCTTCACGGGAACGCAGATCGACGACGTCCTCTACGAAGAGCTGGAGACGGCGCTGCTGATGGCCGACACCGGCGTCAAGGCCACCGAACACCTGCTGGCCGACCTGAAACGGCGCGTGAAAGAGAGCAAGACCACCGACCCGGCCGCCGTCAAAAACCTGCTGGCCGAAGCCATCACCGACCTGCTGGCGCCGCTGCAGAAGCCACTGGTGATCGGCGAGCACAAACCCACGGTGATCATGGTGGCGGGCGTCAACGGCGCGGGCAAGACCACCTCCATCGGCAAGCTCACGCGCCACCTGGCCAACGATGGCGCCACCGTGCTGCTGGCCGCCGCCGACACCTTCCGCGCCGCAGCCCGCGAGCAGCTCGCCGTCTGGGCCACACGAGCCGAAGCGAGTCCTGACCTCGCCGGCAACACGGTGGAGATCATCACGCAGGAAGGCGGCGACCCGGCCGCGGTGAGCTTTGACGCCGTGAGCGCCGGCAAGGCGCGCGGCAAAGACGTGGTGCTGGTGGACACGGCCGGTCGCCTGCCGACCCAACTGCACCTGATGGAAGAACTGAAAAAGATCAAGCGCGTGGTGCAGAAGGCCGACGCCTCCGGTCCGCACGAGGTCTTGCTGGTGATCGACGGCAACACCGGGCAGAACGCGCTGACGCAGGTCAAGGCCTTCGACGAAGCGCTGGGCCTGACCGGACTCATCATCACCAAGCTTGACGGCACGGCCAAGGGCGGCGTGATCTGCGCCATCGCGCGTGAAAAACCGGTGCCGATCTATTTCATCGGCGTGGGCGAAAAGCTGGAAGACCTGGAAACCTTCGACGCGAAAGAGTTTGCGCAGGCGCTGCTGAACTGAACCCGACCGGGTTCAGGAGGCGCTGTCGTCGGCGCCGTAATGGCGCCACTGCTTCATGGCGTTGCGCATGGTCAGCACCTGGCGTTCAAACGTCGGGCAAGCCTTGCAGATGACCATGTGCATGCGCAGCGCCAGTTGCTCGGCCAGCGGCAGGGCGCGGTCTTCCCGGGCGATGACCAGGGCGGCCACCTCCTTGCAAGAGCGCATCAGCGGCAGTTTCTTCATCAGGGCGTTCATCGGGCGGCGAACCAGTTCAGATCCAGGCATTCGCGCAGGCGCAAGCGGGCGCGGTGCAACTGGACGTACAGGTTGGTCGGTGTCAACGCCAGTTCCTTACAGATATCCTCGCTCGACATCTCCAGCCACTCGCGCATGAGGAACAGCCGCCCCTGCACCGGCGGCAGCTTCTCGGTGCAGGCGTCCAGGATGCTCATGAACTGACGGCTCTTCAAGTCCTGCTCCGGGTTGCCCCAGTCGCTCGGTTTTTCGGCAAAGTGCCCGCTGGTCTTGAAGGCCATGTGCGCCAGCGGGTCGGTGTCGTCGTCCTCCGAGCCGCTGTCCAGCACCACCTCGCGCTGGCGCTGGCGCATCGAGTCGATGATCTTGTGCTTCAGGATGCCGACCAGCCAGGTCTTGAGCTGTGAGCGCGCTTCGAACGCTTGCGGCTTGGCCAGCGCAGCGAGGAGGGCCTCCGACACGGCGTCTTCAGCCCAGGCGTCGTTGCGCAACTGCAAACGCGCAAAACGCATCAGGTAGCCGCGCAGAGCGACCAGCTGTTGTTCGAAATCGGTGGGATTCTGTGGGGGCATGGTGGGAAATGGATGGCCGCAAGTGTAAGGAATAGAGGGAACAGGCGACCAAAAGTTCTCACTGGAGAAACCCCATGCCCTTTCCACTCGCACCCGATGCCACCTACAAGCGTCGGCATTTCATGCTCATGACGCTGCTCGCCGCCAGCGCAAAGGGCCCGCTGCTGGCGGCCACGCCGAATGCACAGGTGGCCCCCGAACTGGAGGGCACGGCGCCCGATGGCCAGCACCTGCGCCTCGCAGGACTGCGTGGCCGGGTGGTGCTGGTGTTTTACTGGGCCACCGGTTGCGCCGTGTGCCGCGACAAGATGCGCGAACTGCGTGCCAACCTCACCGGCTGGAAAGGCCAGCCGTTCACCTTGCTGGGCGTGAACATGGATGCGCGGCAACAGGACTTCATCGGCTACGAAAACCTGGTCCGCCAGACGGTGCCCACCGCTCAACAATTCAGCTCGCTGTGGGCGGGCGCAGCCGGATTTCGCGACAGCATGGGTCGCCCCGAGCTCCTGCCCAGCGCCTGCCTGATCGACAAGCAGGGTCGCCTGGTGGAGCGCTACAACGGACGCATTCCACCCGAGGCCTGGGACCGCATTGCCGAACTGCTGTGATGGACCCCTGTTTTTTTCCACCCGGTGTAAGAAACCCCGTTGCACCGCGACTCAACCTCAACCGGTCTGACACTGCATCGGGTCAACCGGTTGATCCCCCCTTCAACCCTTCAGGAGAAGTCACACCATGAACCAACGCACCATGATCACCGCCGCCGCCACTTCGCTGATGTCGCTGGCCCTGCTGTCGTCACCCGCACTGGCGCAGAACGCCGCCAAAGAGAAGTGCTTCGGCATCGCCAAGGCCGGTCAGAACGATTGCGCCAACCTGGCCGGCACCCATTCCTGCGCCGGTCAGTCCAAGGTGGACAACGACAAAGGCGAGTGGAAATACGTCGCCGCCGGCACCTGCAAGAGCATGAACGGCATGAGCATGGACGAAGCCAAAGGCATGATGAAAAAGGACGACATGATGAAGAAAGACGAGATGCAGAAAAAGAGCTGAACGTCTGCAATCACCGCCCTGAAGTCCGCCATGTCCGCAATACCCTCCCGCACGCCGTTGACCGCGTTTGTGGGCATCGGCTGGCGGCACCCCCATTACGCGGCGCTGCTGGAGCAGCAGCCCGAACTCGGCTTCATTGAAGTCCATTCCGAAAACTTCTTTGCGCCCGGCGGGGCCGCACTCGCGGTGCTGCGCGAGGGCCGCGAGCACTATCCCGTCAGCCTGCACGGCGTCGGCCTGTCGCTGGGCTCGGCGCACGGCATCGACCCCTGGCACCTCGACCAGCTCGCCCGGCTGGTGCAGGCCACAGACCCGGTGCGCGTGAGCGACCACGCCAGCTTCGCGCGCGGCCCCGGCGCCCACGCAAGCGATCTGCTGCCGGTGCCCATGAGCCGGGCCGCGCTCGACACCCTGTGCGCCAACGTCGCTCGCGTGCAAGACCGCCTGCGCCGCCCCATCGCGGTCGAAAACCTCTCAGCCTATGTGCAGTGGACAGACGCCGACATGCACGAGCCGGACTTCCTCAACACACTGGCGCAGCGCAGCGGCTGCCAACTGCTGGTGGACGTGAACAACATCTACGTGAACGCGCTCAACGCCCAGCTGCGCGGCGCCCCCGGCGACCCGCTGGAGCACTGCCGACGCTGGCTGGATGCCATCGCACCCCAACACGTGGCCGAGATGCACCTCGCGGGCCACATGCACTGCGGCGACATCGTGATCGACGACCACGGCAGCCGCGTGCACGCCGCCGTCTGGACGCTCTACCGCCACGCGGTGCAGCGCTTTGGCCCAGTGCCCACGCTGATCGAGTGGGACACCGACGTGCCCGAACTCGGCGTGCTGCTCGATGAAGCCGCTCGCGCTCGCCTGGCGGCCCAGCAAGCCCTGGTGCCCCAGGAGCTGACCGCATGAGACACCCTGTGTCAACCCCCCGCCGTTTTGATCATGGCTTGAACCCCGCCGTGGGCGGCCGGGCCGTCCCCAGGCCAGCTCGCACCGCAGCCCGCAGGGCGAAGGTTTTTCAGTGAACCTGCAGACCCCGCCGTCGTTGGCGCAACAGCAGCAGGCCCTGTTGCAGGCGTTGTTCGCACGGCCCGGCACTGCGCACGCCGATGCCGCCGAAGCACAGCTCCTGACCCTGCTCGATGTGCGCAACACCCAGGCCGGGCGTGGTCTTGCCGCCTACCGGGCCAACGGCCACGCGCTGGCCGAACGCGCATTGCTGGCGGTCTACCCAGTGGTTGCGGCCCTGATCGGCGGCGACAACTTCGCACTGCTGGCGCGCGACCTCTGGCACCGCCATCCGCCCCAGTGCGGTGATCTGGCGCAATGGGGCGACACGCTGCCCGCTTTCCTGCAATCCAGCGAGCAGCTCGCCGATGTGCCCTACCTGAGCGATGTGGCGCACGCCGAATGGGCGCTGCACCGCGCTGCGGGCGCCCCCGACGCCGTGCCCGACGCCCACAGTTTCGCCCGACTGGGCAGCGAAGACCCGCAGGGCCTGGCACTCACCCTGTCACCCGGCACGGCCCTGGTCTGCAGCCGCTACCCCGTGGCCAGCCTGATCACGGCGCACCTGCATGAAACACCCACACTGAGCGAAGCCGCGCAGCGGCTGCGAGATGGTCAGGGCGAACACGCGCTGGTCTGGCGCCAGGGTTTGCGACCCCGCATCAGCGGTGTGTCTGCCGCAGCCGCCGCGTTGCTGCAGGCCTTGCTGGCGAACGCCGACCTGCCGCAGGCGCTGGACGCCGCCGGCACGGCATCGGAACCCGGCGCGGGCTTTGATTTTTCCGCCTGGCTCACGGCCGCCGTGACCGACGGCCTGGTCATCGGCGCGCACCGCCTCACACCCACCCCATCGACCCCACCGCAGGACGGCCCACCATGAACAACTCTTTTTTGTACCGCAGCCTGACGCTCTGGCAGGGATTCACCACCGCCCTGGACCACGCCCGCCCACTGGCCGCGCTGCTGGCCCGCGCCTACATGGCCCAGGTGTTTTTCCTGGCCGGCCTGACCAAGATCCGCGACTGGGACACAACGCTGCTGCTGTTCACCGAAGAGTACCAAGTGCCGGTGCTGTCGCCCGAGGTGGCCGCCGTCATGGGCACAGCGGGCGAGCTGGTGCTGCCGCTGCTCTTGTTGTTCGGTCTGGCCGGCCGTTTTTCGGCACTGGGGCTGAGCGTGGTCAATGCCGTGGCCGTGCTCAGCCTGAGCGAGATCGCGCCCGCTGCCCTGCAGCAGCACATCACCTGGGGCGTTCTGCTCGCCGCGCTGGCGCTCTACGGCGTGGGCAAGTGGTCGATCGATTGCGCCTGGTTCAAACCGCAGCAGGAGCGCTGGCGAACCCTTCACGACGCCCGGCGCTTGCCACGCGCATAGACGTTTTCGGAACGGGCTTTCAAAGGTCTGCTCCGCTGGGG
>PNMN01000140.1 GCA_013823655.1 Comamonadaceae bacterium
AGGTTTGCAGCCTGGGCTTGCGTCATGCCTTGCTGGCGGACGGATGACCTCGGTCAGATTCATCATCAGGTCGGAGCGCGCGCGCATGCTGGCCGCTTCCTGGGGCGTGTTGTCGGCGCGCTGGGCTTGTGGCCCATGATCCTATTGATCCGGCCCGGTGAAATTTGAACCGTTCGCCCTGAGCTTGTCCTTCGACAGGCTCAGGATGATCGGGGAAGCAAGGCAACGACCAGCTCAGCCCGAAAGGAAATCAAGACTTCATCGGGCCGGATCAATAGGATGATTTGCGCGATGGCACCCGCCGGGGCTCCTGCAGCCTCCCCCAGCAGCGAGAAGGACCGGCGCAGCCCGTGAATCGTCAGGTGGTCAATGCTGGCGCTCTTGAGCGCTTGCCCGTGGCTTGAGCGGGTGTCGGTCAGACGCCCACCACCACGGTCTGCGCGGCCAGTTCGGCAGGCGTCAGACCACCATGCCAGGGTTGCCCTGCATGCCCACCAGTTTGGGGGTGTTGATCTTGCGCGGCGCGATGGTCTTGTGGTTCTTGAAATAGGCCTCCATCACATCCCAGATCGGCTCGCCTTTGGCGCCTTCGGCCACCGGCGCCCAGCCGGCCACCTTGTAGGTCTTGTTCGCTTCGATGGCTTTGCCCTTGAGCATCATGTTGCTGATGCGCTTGCCAGCACCGGCATTGGGGTCGCAGGTGTAGGCCAGGCCACCCACGCGCACCATGTCGCCGCCCTGCTGGTAATAGGGGTCGGGGTTGAACAGGTTGTCGGCCACGTCTTCGAGCACGGTCTTGATGGTCTCGCCGCTCATGTCGGTGAGTGTGCTGGTGGGGTAGGTGATGGCGACCTGGTCCATCATGAGTTCGCGCGTGATGGCCTGGCCCGGCAGGATGGTGGTGCCCCAGCGGAAGCCGGGCGAGAAGGCCAGCTCAGCGCCCTTGACTTCCATCAGCGCGTCCACGATCAGTTGGTCCCACGAGCCGTTGAAGTTGCCGCGGCGAAACAGCAGGCCCTCGGAGACCGCGAGTTTTTCGTCCAGCCTGGCTTTGTAGGGCGCGCGCACCTTGTCGATGTAGGCCTGCATCTGCGGGTCGGCTGGCAGCAGGTTGGCGAACACGGGCAGCAGCTTGTAGCGAAAGCCCTGCACCCGGCCGGCCCGCACATCCAGGTCGAGCACGCCGAGGAATTTGCTGTTGGAGCCCGCGTTGGTCACCAGGGTCTGGCCGTTGGCGTTTTTCACCACAAAAGGGGCCGGCATGCCGTCGTGTGTGTGGCCGCCCAGGATGGCGTCGATGCCGGTCACGCGCGAGGCCATCTTGATGTCCACGTCCATGCCGTTGTGCGAGAGCACGACCACCGCCTGCGCGCCCTTGCTGCGCGCCTCGTCGACCATCTTCTGCATGTTCTCGTCCTGGATGCCGAAGGCCCAGTTCGGCACCATGTGGCGCGGGTTGGCGATGGGCGTGTACGGAAACGCCTGACCGATCACGGCCACCGGCACACCGTTCATTTGCCGGATGACATAGGGTTTGAACACCGGGTCACCGAAGTCGTTGGTCTTGACGTTCTGGGCCAGGAAGTCGAGCTGGTTGCCGAAGTCTTTTTCGATGATTTCCTGCACGCGCTTTTCACCCAGGGTGAACTCCCAGTGCGGGCTCATGGCGTTGACGCCCAGCAGCTTGCAGGCATCGACCATGTCCTGGCCATTGGTCCAGAGTGCGGTGGCGCTGCCCTGCCAGGTGTCGCCACCATCGAGCAGCATGGCGTGCGGGCGGCTGGCCTTGAGCATCTTGACCAGCGTGGCCAGGTGCGCGAAACCGCCAACCTTGCCGTAGGTTTTGGCGGCCTTTTCAAAATCCAAATAGGTGAAGGCGTGTGCCTCGGGCGTGCCAGGTCGGATGTTGAAGTGCTTGAGCAAGCGCTCGCCCACGATGTGCGGCGGGCGGCCCACGGCCTCGGCCACGCCCAGGTTGACGCTGGGTTCGCGGAAGTAGATGGGCATGAGCTGCGCGTGGCAGTCGGTGAAGTGCAGAAAGCTGACGTTGCCGAACGTCGGCAGGTCGTACATTTTCTGCCCCGCGCCAGGCTTTCCAGCGAGCACGTCCTGGTGGTCCAGGGCCATGCCCCCCGCGCTGGCCACGGCCAGCACTTGCATGAATTCACGACGGCTGAAACTCATAAACATTCTTTCTCAATTGATTGCTGATACTTGTGGCAAATTTTTTTGCCGGAGGGTCTGCGCGGGTGGACCGACCCACGCAGACCCTTGGCTCACTGGTTGACCGGAGAGCTCGGGTCGAGCAGCAGCGCCATCACGTGCTGGAGCTGCTGCTGGTTCAGAATGCCCCGGTGTCCGGCGCTGGGCATTTCGGAACAGGCGTTGTAGGCGCGCGCGTTCCACAGCTTGCCCCAGGTGTACTCGACGATGGGCCTGGAGGCGGCGGCATTGGGATCGGTGACGCCACGCAGCTTGCCGTAGTTGTAGAGGCTGGGGCCCAGGGTGCCAAAGGAAATTTCTTCCTTGCTGATCTGGTGGCAGTTGTAGCAGTTGCCGCCGTTCACGGTGGTCGCCGCGTCGGTCCAGGTCAGGCCGCGGCCACTTTGCGCAATCGCCTCACCCTGCTTCCAGTCACCGAGGAACTTGCCGTCGGACGGCCATTTGACCGTCTTCATGCTCGCCTCTTCGATGGCCTTGGCCACTTTGTCGCTGATCGGTTTGCCCTCTACAAGGGCCTGCGCACACGCGGTGTTGGCGGGGTCGGGAACGAGCCGGTCGAGCTTGGCGATGCCACGCTCCTGAAACGAAGATGCAACCATCTGGGCGGCCAGCTTGTCGAAGTCGGCCGAGGTCGGGGGAGCCGAGCAGCCCGCGAGCAGCATCGCCGCCACCGGTGCCAGCACAAATGCGGTGTGTTTCATCATGGTTGTGGTTCCTCTGGATCAGCGCTTGATGGTCGGCACGGCAGACTGGGCACCGGCGGCGTTCACGCCCATGTAGACACTGAGCGCGATGGTGGCGTCGCTGCCAAATTTGGGTTCGGGCCAGCGCATCTGGCGGTAGCAGTCGTTCAGACGCAACTGCATGCCCCACATTTGCGCGTTGGACACGCGGTAGGCGGGCCAGGCGGCGAAGCCCACGCCGTCGCCCGGGTTCTTGTGCAGCACCGGCAGGTCTTGCAGGCGGATCCGTTTGCCCTCTTCGCCGTGGCACGACGCACAGGAGAAATCGTGGGTGCCGCCGCGCATGTAGAACAGGCGCTTGCCAGCCTCGTACATGGCCCTTTCTTGCGGGTGCTGCTGCGAGAGCTTGAAACGCAGCCCCTTGGAGTCGGTGGCGACGTAGGTGGCGATGGCGGTCACGTTGGCCATTTCGCCCCGCCCAAACGGTGTCTTGATGATCTCGGCCGCGTTGAAGCCCTGCAGGGTTTCCATGCAACCGACGATGCGGGACTCCAGATCCTGGACCCGGCCGGTGTCCTTGAAAAAGCGCGGCAGCTCGACAAAGGCCCCTTTGATGACGCCTGGCCCCTTGCCCAGATCGCACGCCTCCAGCGATGCGTTTTTGGGTCCGCGCTTTTGCTTCCAGAGATCCTCCCCCTTGGCCTCAAACAGCTCGGCCGGGTTGCCGTCTTGCAGCATCTCCCGGTACTTGGCAATGCCTTCAGCAGCCGAGCCCTGGGCGTGCGCCGCCCCGCTGGCGGCCAGCAGCGCCGTGCCGAGCACGAGAAGGCGGTGGTTGACTTGTCGCTTTTTCATCTGCTTGTCTCCTATTTTTTTCAGCGAAAAACAAAAACGACCAGCAACTTGCGTGGCTGGTCGCAGCAAACCACCAACGCCTGGTCAGACGATGGCGGCTTCGTCGGTGCGGGACGCGCCCTTGTTGTCGGTCCACTTCACCACGACCTTGTCACCCTTGGCACCGCCCTTGAACTTGAAGGACAGGAAGGGGTTTTGCGACACAGCGCCGCTGAACATGGCCTTCAGAACGGACTTGCCGTTGCTGGTGGCTTCCACGTCTTTGATGAAGTGGGCGGGAATGGTGGCACCGGCCGCGTCTTTGCGGATACCGGTTTCCATGGGGTGGGACATGAGCACGCGAACGGTGGTTTCGTCGCCAGCGAGGGCGGCACGGATGCGCATCGGATCAGCCATGATGGACTCCTATCAATTCGGAAAATGTTGTCGAGAATCGTTGCAGGGGCCTGCGGCGATCAGCCGCCGCAGCCGCCCAGGGTCACCTTGGTTTCCTTGGTGGCCGAGTAGAGCTTGCCGCCGGCCTTGACCACGGCGATCACGTTGGTGCTCTGGCCCATCTTCAAGCGGGTCTGCACGTCGGCGAGGGTGCCTGCCGGGATCATGAAAGCGACCGCCAGCGGCGTCGGGTTCTTCTCGACGATCAAATAGATATCGGTGGTGTTGGGCAGCTTGCTGATGACGCCCACGGGCACCACGGCGCCGTTTTCAGCGATGTCGGGCGACACGACGCTGACCTGGTCGCTGCTGGCGGCCTGGCCACCGATGGCTTTCATGGCCTCTTCAACGGACTTGGAGGCGAAGCTGTCGTGCGTCACGGCAGCGTTGGCCTGGGCCTGGGTGATCAGACCCAGAGACACCAGGGTGGCGAAGGCGCCGGTGGTCTTGATGGCGTCGCGACGGGTGGATTGCATGTCAATGCTCCTGAGGAAATGGTTGCAGGGAAAGGCTTACTTGTCGGGGGCGCCGGCCAGCACCCATTCGGCAAGCAGCTTGAGCTCGGGGTCTTTCAAATTGGGCTGAGCCGGCATGGGCACCGGACCGTACATGCCCGAGCCACCCGACTTGATGCGGGCAGACACCTTGGCCACGGCGTCGGCCTGGCCTTTGTGTTTGGCGGCCACGTCCTTGTAAGACGGACCGACCAGTTTTTTGTCGACAGCGTGGCAGGCCATGCAGGCGCTCTTGGAAGCCAGTGCCTTGGCCGCTGCGGCGTCCAGCGCCTGGGCGCCAGAGGCGGCCAGCAGCGCGGTTGCCGCCAGTACGATGTGTTTGAACTTCATGGTCATAGCTTATTGTCTCCGGGTTGAAAAACAGTGGGGGTTAACGAGTGGTTGCGAATATTAGTAGGTTCGAGCAGTGACGGTATCCACACCCACGGGGCTCCAGGGTGTCATTTCGGTCCTGCCGCAATCCAGGCAGCGAGGGTTTTGGCGTCTGCATCGCTCAGCTGGGGCTGCGGGGGCATGGGCACGGCGCCAAAGACGCCGGAACCCCCGCCCTTGATCCTGCCCGCCAGATACTCCTCCAGGTTGGCTTTGCCCTTGTGCTTGGCCGCGATCTCGACGAAGGACGGGCCCACGATCTTGTTCTTCACACCATGGCAGGCGGTGCAGGCATTGGCCGCCAGCAGGTTGTTGACGTTCGCACCCGCCGACGCTGCGGGCGCCAGGGCCACCACAGCGGACCCAGCGGCTGCACCTTGCAGGCTCTTGGGCGCCGGTCGGGTGGTGTCGGCGCCGCGCACAGGACCGATCACCCGGTTTTGCTGCTGGATGTTGCCGTGGGCGTCGCGGGCAAAGTCGGGCAGGAACGAACGGACCACCGGGTCCACCGCACAGTTCTTCATGCAGGCCACGTTCTTCACGTCGCCCTTGCCGTCGGTCCTCCACATCGGTTCAAAAAACACCATGCCGTTGCGGTTGGGCATGCGCTGCTGCACCTCGGCGATGTTTTTGTCGGACAGCACAAAGTTGGCGGGCACGATCTCGGCCAGGCTCAGCAAATAGGCGGTCACACCGAAGACCTCATCCGGCGTCAAGGTCTTGGGGTTTTGCCAGGGCATGGCGCGGTTGATGTAGTCCCACAGCGTGGAGAGCGTGGCCACTTTCATGATCGCGGTCTTCTGCGGCGCGGTGGCTGTCGCGCCTTCGACCAATGCCGCCACACGACCGGTCTCGATGTCTTTCCTGGTGGTGCCGCCGATGAGGGGCGTAAACACCTCGTTGGACTCACCAAAGTCGCCATGGCAGGAAGCGCACTTGGCGATCCAGACGGTTTCGCCCATGCTCACGGAACCGGCGCCCTTGGGCAGGCCCTTGAAGTCCGGGCGCACATCGATGTCCCAGGCCTTGACCTCGGCCGGCGTCGCATCGCGCCCCATGCTGGACCAGGGTTTGTCTTGAGCCAAGGCGACGCTGGCGCTCAACACACCCATTGCCAGGATGGCGATGCCTTTGCGAGAAGCGTCCAGGAACCGGCTTTGCCGGGCCGAGGACGCTGCCCCCGGAAGGGGGTCGCGGGCACGGCCCGCGGAGGGGGTGATCATGTTTTCGACGGGGGAGTTCATTCAATACACCTGCACGTTGGAGACTTCACCGTTGGCCGACACCAGCCAGCTCTGGATGGCGTTCTGGTGGTAAACGGAGCGGGTGCCGCGCACGGCCCGCAACTGGTTGATCTTGGGTTGCACGTAGCCGGTGCTGTCGATGGCACGGGCCTGCAAGATGGCGGGCTTGCCGTCCCACACCCAGTCGATGTTGAAGCGGGTCACGGCCTTGGGCAGCACCGGACCTTCGATGCGAGCGGTGCGCCAGTTGCGGCCACCGTCCACGCTCACGTCCACGCGCCTGATGGTGCCGCGCCCCGACCAGGCCAGCCCGGTCACGTTGTAGTAGCCCTTGTCCAGCAGGGTCTGGCCACCCGACGGCGTGGTGATGACCGACTTGCACTCCTGGATGCCGGTGTACTGGCGGTGCGTGCCGTCGGGCATGTGGTCGATGTAGTGGATCGCTTCGTCCTTGGTGGCGTACTTCTGGTCACCCACCTCGATGCGGCGCAGGTACTTGACCCAGCTCACACCCTGCACGCCCGGCACCACCAGGCGCAGCGGGTAACCGTTTTCGGGGCGCAGCATTTCACCGTTCATGGCCCAGGCGACGATGCAGTCGTCCATGGCCTGCTCGATGGAAATGGTGCGTGTCATCGATGAACCATCTGCGCCCTCGGCCAGGATGTACTTGCCCAGCTTCTTGTCATAGCCACACATCTCCAGCAGCGTCGAGAGCAGCACGCCGGTGAACTCGGAACAGCTCACCATGCCGTGCGTGTACTGCACCGTCGGCACCGCCACGTTGCCCCACTCGGTGGCCGAGTTGGCGCCGCACTCGATGAAGTGGATGCGCGAGACGCTGGGCAGGCGCATCAGGTCGTCCATGGTGAAGACGCGCTGGCGCTTGACCAGCCCGTTGACCATCAGGCGGTGCTTGCTGGGGTCGATGTCCCACCAGCCCTGGTGGTGGCGCTCGAAATGCAGGCCACTGGGCGTGATGATGCCGAACAGCCCCTGCAGCGGCGTGAAGCTCACCGAGGCCTGGTCCACCCGGGTCAGACCCGGGCTCTGGCGGCGGCGCAGATTGGTCTCCCACTTGCTGGGCTGGCCGTAGCCGGGCTCCATGGCCACCGGCATGCCCAGGCCGGTGGAGTGCTCGGGCAGCTTGAGGATGGCATCCTCACCCTCAGCGGCCAGGGCGCGCGCAGGGGAAGCGGCCGCAGCCGCCACACCGGCCCCCATCGCCAGGGCGGTGCCCATGAAGCGGCGGCGCGCTTTGCGGGCCTGTTCGAGTTGCTCGGTACTCAAAAAATTTTCAGGGGCGGGCAACACACGCCCAATCACATCGCTCGGGTCTCTAGACACTTGCTGCTTCCTTCTGGTTGGCGGGGGGGGGATGGCGTTTGGCCTGGACCTGGGTCCTGGGCGCTGGGTCATTTTTTCTGCGAAAGGGTTGAAACTGTCGCGCGCGCGTTCGCAACACCGTCGGCACACCCTGCCACCTGAGCCGTCACGGTGCGACACAGCTCGGCGTACATCGGGTCGGCCACTTTGTAGAAAATCTGAGTGCCCTCGCGGCGGCGCGACAACATGCCGGCCTGGTACATCAGCCCCAGGTGGCGCGAGGCGTTGGCCTGGGCCAGGCCGGTGATGCGGATGATCTCGCTCACACAGCGCTCTTGCTGGCAGAGGGCATGGAGAATGCGCAGGCGCGTGGGTTCTCCAAGCACGCTGAAACGGCGCGCAACCGACTCAAAAACCTCGTGCATGTCATCCACTGGCGGTTTCCAGGCTACTTTGATTTAGATCAATCAAGTATATGATTGATTGCCTATAT
>PNMN01000141.1 GCA_013823655.1 Comamonadaceae bacterium
GGCTGGGGCCACCAGATCCGCAGCTACGTGCTGGACAACAGCCGCATCAAGGACCTGCGCACCAACGTCGAAATCTCGGCCACGCAAAAGGTGCTCGACGGCGATCTGGATGCCTTCATCGAAGCGTCCCTCAAGCAAGGAGTCTAGTCATGCTGCCCCCACGCTCCACCGCTGCGCGGGTCGCTGCCCCCCGAGGGGACTACCCCGCCTTGGGGCGGCCCGGCGGCGAACCCTGGCCCCCACGCTCCACCGCTGCGCGGGTCGCTGCCCCCCGAGGGGACTACCCCGCCTTGGGGCGGCCCGGCGGCGAACCCTGGCCCCCACGCTCCACCGCTTCGCGGGTCGCTGCCCCCCGAGGGGACTACCCCGCCTTGGGGCGGCCCGGCGGCGGTGTTTTCACTTCAAGGAGTTCGCATGCCTGCTGTGCGTGAAGGCCCCACCACCGTGGTGCGCCGGGAAGACTACGCCGCACCGGCCTACTGGATCGACACCGTCGATCTGAGCTTCGACCTCGACCCGGCCAAGACCCGGGTGCTCAACAAGATGCGCCTGCGCCGCAACCCGGCTGTGGCTGCGCAGGCGCTGCGCCTGGACGGTGAAGACCTGAACCTCGCGCGCGTGCTGCTCAACGGCGGCGGCTGCTCGTTCAAGATGGACGACCAGACCCTGGTGCTGGAAAACCTGCCCGAAGGCAGCGAGCCTTTTGAGCTGGAAATCTTCACCACCTGCGCACCCGAGAAGAACACCCAGCTCATGGGTCTGTACGTGAGCCAGGGCACCTTCTTCACGCAGTGCGAGGCCGAAGGTTTCCGCCGCATCACCTACTTCCTGGACCGGCCGGACGTGATGGCCGGCTACAGCGTCACGCTGCGCGCCGACAAAGCCAAGTACCCGGTGCTGCTGTCCAACGGCAACCTGGTCGAGCAAGGCGATCTGGCCGAGGGTCGGCACTTCGCCAGGTGGGTCGATCCGCACAAGAAGCCGTGCTACCTGTTCGCGCTGGTGGCCGGCCAGCTGGTGGCGCGCGAGCAGCGCATCGTGGCGCGCAACGGGCGCGAGCACCTGCTGCAGGTCTATGTGCGCCCGGGCGACATGGACAAGACCGAACACGCGATGAACTCGCTGATCAGCAGCGTGATCTGGGACGAAGCCCGCTTTGGCCTGCCGCTCGATCTGGAGCGCTTCATGATCGTCGCCACCAGCGACTTCAACATGGGCGCGATGGAGAACAAGGGCCTGAACATCTTCAACACCAAGTACGTGCTGGCCAACAGCGCCACCGCGACCGACACCGACTTCGCCAACATCGAATCGGTGGTGGGTCACGAGTACTTCCACAACTGGACCGGCAACCGCATCACCTGCCGCGACTGGTTCCAGCTCTCGCTGAAAGAAGGCCTGACCGTGTTCCGCGACCAGGAGTTCAGCATGGACCTGTGCGCCGATCCCTCGGCGCGCGCGGTCAAGCGCATCGAAGACGTGCGCGTGCTGCGCACCGCCCAGTTCCCCGAAGACGCCGGCCCCATGGCGCACCCGGTGCGGCCCGACAGCTACGTCGAGATCAACAACTTCTACACCGTCACGATCTACGAAAAAGGCGCCGAGCTCGTGCGCATGATGCAGACGCTGACCAGTCGCGCCGGCTTCGCGGCGGGCATGAAGCTGTACTTCGAGCGCCACGATGGCAGCGCCGTGACCTGCGATCACTTCGCGCAGGCGATTGCCGACGCCAACCCGGGCAGCGACCTCGCCCGCCTGCTGCCGCAATTCAAACGCTGGTACAGCCAGGCCGGCACGCCGCTGGTGCAAGCCCGCGGTGTCTTTGATGCCGCCGCGCGCAGCTACACCCTGACGCTCTCGCAAAGCTGCGCACCCACACCAGGCCAGGCGGTGAAAGAGCCGTTCGTGATCCCGGTGGCGCTGGGCCTGCTGGACGCGAACGGCGACCCACTGCCGCTGCAGCTGGCGCACTGGAGCCAGGCCGAAAGCGGCACCCACACGTTCGTGCTGACCCAGGCCAGCGAGCGCTTCACCTTCGTCAACATCGACGCCGAGCCGGTGCCTTCGATCCTGCGCGGCTTCTCGGCCCCGGTGGTGCTGGACGTGGACCACAGCGACGCACAGCTGCTGAGCCTGCTGGCCCACGACACCGACGCTTTCAACCGCTGGGAAGCCGGTCAGCGCCTGGCGCTGCGCCGCGCGCTGGCCGCCATCCGCGCCGATGGCGCATTGACGCCCGAACCGCTGGACAGCGCTTACCTGAGCGCGATGCGCGAGGTGCTGCGCCACCCCACGCTGGACGCCGCGTTCAAGGAACTGGTGCTCACGCTGCCGAGCGAGACCTACATCGCCGAGCAGCTCGACGTGGTGGACCCGCAGCGCATCCATGCGGTGCGCGAGACCATGCGCGAGCAACTGGCCGAAGCCCTGCACGACGACTGGGCCTGGGCCTTTGAGGCCCACAAGGCCAACGGCGCCTACCGGCCCGACCCGGTGAGCACCGGTCGGCGCGCCCTGGCCGGGCTGGCGCTCACCATGCTGTGCCTGGCGGCGCGCGAAAACGGCAACCCGGCATGGCCCGGCAAGGCGCTGCAACGCTTCAAGGACGCGGCCAACATGACCGACCGTTTCAACGCGCTGTCGGCCCTGGTGTCCAGCGGCCAGCCACTGGCGCAGGATGCGCTGGCCCGCTTCCATGCCCTGTTCAAGGGTGAGGCCCTGGTGATTGACAAGTGGTTTGCACTGCAAGCGGGCGCACCCGACCGCGGTGGCAACGTGCTGTCCGCGGTTCGCCAGCTGATGGCGCACCCGGACTTCACCCTCCGGAACCCCAACCGCGCGCGCAGCGTGATCTTCAGCTACTGCAGCGCCAACCCCGGCGCCTTCCACCGCGCCGACGCGGCGGGCTATGTGTTCTGGAGCGAGCGCGTGCTCGAACTCGACGCCATCAACCCGCAAGTGGCCGCCCGCCTGGCGCGCGCACTGGACCGCTGGAACAAGCTGGCCGAGCCGTACCGCAGCGCCGCGCGCGAAGCCATCGCCCGCGTGGCCGCCAAGAGCGACCTGAGCAACGACGTGCGCGAGGTCGTCACGCGCGCCCTGGTGGAATGACCACCCCACGCTCCGCCGCTTCGCGGGTCGCTGCCCCCGAGGGGCTGGCCTTGCTTGGGGCGGCCCGGCGCGGCGGCCGGATGACCACCCCACGCTCCGCCGCTTCGCGGGTCGCTGCCCCCGAGGGGCTGGCCTTGCTTGGGGCGGCCCGGCGCGGCGGCCGTCTCCGCCACCTGACACCATCACACCCAGGAAACCCACGCCATGAGCAAACGCATATCACTCACCCGCTACCTTGTCGAACAACAACGCCAGGACGGCCGCATCCCGGGCGACCTGCGACTGCTGCTGGAGGTCGTGGCCAGAGCCTGCAAAAGCATCAGCCAGGCCGTCAACAAAGGCGACCTGGGCGGCATCCTGGGCGCGGCCGACACCGAGAATGTGCAGGGCGAGGTTCAGAAGCAGCTGGACATCATCGCCAACGAAGTGCTGATCGAAGCCAACGAATGGGGTGGCCACCTGGCGGCCATGGCCAGTGAAGAGATGGACAGCATCTACGTGGTGCCGAACCGCTTCCCGCAGGGCGAATACCTGCTGATGTTCGACCCGCTGGACGGCTCCTCCAACATCGATGTGAACGTGTCCATCGGCACCATCTTTTCGGTGCTCAAAAAAGGCAATGACGACCCCGACGCCATCGAGCCGGTGAGCGAACAGGACTTCCTGCAGCCGGGCACCCAGCAGGTGGCGGCCGGCTACTGCGTGTACGGCCCGCAGACCACGCTGGTGCTCACCGTGGGCGACGGTGTGGCCATGTTCACACTGGACCGGGAGCAAGGCTCCTTCGTGCTGACCCGCGAGAACGTGCAGATCCCGCCCGACACCAAAGAGTTCGCCATCAACATGAGCAACATGCGCCACTGGGCCGAACCGGTCAGGCGCTATGTGGACGAATGCCTGGCCGGCAAGGAAGGCCCGCGCGGCAAGGACTTCAACATGCGCTGGGTGGCCAGCATGGTGGCCGACGTGCACCGCATCCTCACGCGCGGCGGCGTCTTTCTGTACCCCTGGGACCAGCGCGAGCCCGAAAAAGCGGGCAAGCTGCGCCTGATGTACGAGGCCAACCCGATGAGCTGGCTGGTCGAACAGGCCGGTGGCGCCGCCACCGACGGACAGCGGCGCATCCTGGACATCCGGCCCGACAAATTGCACCAGCGGGTGGCGGTGATGCTGGGCTCGAAGAACGAGGTCGAGCGGGTCACCGGCTACCACGGCAAGCTATAATTTTGGGCTTCAAGCCGGTGTAGCTCAGTCGGTAGAGCAGCTCATTCGTAATGAGAAGGTCGGGTGTTCGATTCATCTCTCCGGCACCAACGTACACAAGGAAAGCCTGCTATTCAAAAGATAGCTGGCTTTTTCTTTTCCCGTCCTTACAGACCATTTACAGACTGCGGTACCGAAATGTGCACCGCGCACGGCCACCGAAGAGCCCTGCCTTGCGCATCCGCTCAGCTGTTGTCTTTCAACCAAGTCAATTCGAGCAGACGCCATTTGTCTGGCCCGGTCTTTTGGATGGTGCAGTAGTAGGTTGAGCGCAGCCTGAGGGCTCGTTTGACTTTCAGGCTTACTGGTCCACTACCATTAACCCCGTTGCACTTGGGACTTGGGACTTGAAACCGCCAAGTCCATGTTGTTCCGCATTCAGTTCAGGCGTCGATGGGCTCGATGCGCACCACGGCGCGGCGTGCGGCGCGCTTGGCTGGCGCAGCTTTTGGCATGGACACCCTGACGGTGGGCACCATGCCCGCAGTGGCGGCCATGTCAATCAGGGTGTCCAGCGAGAACAGATTCACCTTGCCACGCATCAGGTCCGATATGCGCGGCTGGGTCACGCCGAACAGCGTTGCGGCCTGGGCCTGGGTCATGCCTTGCTGGCGGATGACTTCGGCCAGCTTCATCATCAGGTCCGAGCGGGCACGCATGCTGGCTGCTTCCTGCGGCGTGTCTTCGATCGCGTCCCACACGCTGGCGAAATGTTTCTTCTCGGTCATGGTGCAAGCTCCTTCATAAGTGCCTTGAGTCGTTGGCGGGCCAGGTCAATATCTCGCTTGGCGGTTTGCTGGGTCTTCTTCTGAAAACAATGCAGCACATACACGGCATCGGCCAGCTTGACGATGTACACCACGCGGAACGTGCCAGCCTCATCCCATATGCGCAACTCCGACACGCCAGCGCCAATGCTGGGCATGGGCTTGGTGTCGTCTGGTGACAGTCCGTGCTGCACCTTGTCCAACTGGTATCCCGCCTCGCGCATGGCGGTTTGCGGAAAGCTTCGCAAGTCATCCAATGCAGAGGCGCAAAACGCTATGGGCTTCATGGCTGAATTATATAGATTTTTGTATTTTAAACCACGACACACAGCTTGCCCGGCTCGGCTTCGCGGTCGAATTGCACTCCGGCCAACGCCAGAATGTGCGCCTCTATCTGCTCATGAAAAGGGCGCAGCGCGTCCGTCCGTGCAGCGCGGGCGGTAGCCGATCACGAGGCTGACCGCGAGCGCGGGTGTGATGAAGCGCGCATCGGTCACGAGCGCGGCGTAGGCACCCACGGTCGCGAACGGATGCGCCGGGCGCCGTCGCGCCGATGACAGGATTTCGCCCAGGCTGAAGCGGTAGTGAAGCGCCACCAGCGCAGCCGCCAAGGCCACCAGCACGAACACACTGCGCCAGCCGAACCACGCCGCCATCACGGTGCCGGGAGCCGGAGAGAAGCCCGGTGCGGCGGCCATCGCGATCATCACCAGTGCCAACGCACGGGTCAGCGCTGCGCCGTGATACAGATCCCGCGCCATCAGCAGGAAGGTCGGCAGCATGATGTTGGTCGCAAGCACGCCAAGGGCGGCCAGACTCGCGAGCAACACAAGCCTGCTCGCGTTCAGGCGCTGAGCAGGATCCGACACGTCCGATCCCTGTGCACAGGCATTCCTGCGTCAGCCCAGCATCGCGCCGCGCCCGGGCTCGACGTCGAACACGAGCAGCGTGGAACTCGCGGTCGCACACAACCGTCCCGCCCCGTCGTGCAGCGTGGCCTCGGCAAAGGCGACGCGCCTGCCGACCGAGACCACGCGGCCGGTCGCGCGCACGACGCCACTGTCGTCGCTCAAGCTGCGCAGATACGAGACCTTCAGCTCCAGCGTGGTGTGACCGCGGCCGGCGGCGAGCGCGGAGTGCGTCGCAATCCCGCAGGCGCTGTCGAGCAGCGTCGCGGCGTAGCCGCCGTGCACCGCGCCCATCGGGTTGTAGACACTTCGGTCGGGCTTGCCCTCGAAGACGACGCGCCCGCGTTCGACCTCGACCAGTTCGAATCCGAGCGTGCGGCCGATCGGCGCCTTCAGCCCGCTGCTCAGAAGGGCCTGCAGCTGCTGCAGCCCGTCCGGCGCCTGTTCTTCGTTGTTCATAGTGCCTGCCTCCGCGTGGCTCGTCGTGGGGCGCCTGTCGGCGCAGAGGCCACGCCGCGCTTCGGCAGGATGGCCGAACGGCAGGCTTCCAGAATCTCGTCGGCCAACGGCGAATCGTCGGGGCAGGCCCGCGACAAGATGATCGCGCCCACGAGATGCGCGAATGTGCTGAGCCTCTGGGCGCGTTGCTCGCGCCGTGCCCGCGATCCTTGCTCCTGGTCGTCACGCCCGAGGGCCGACAACAGATCCTCGAGACCGGCTTCGAACGCCGACTTGACCTGAACTGGTTGGCGCGCGGCGTCTGCGCCAAGCGCCGCGAACGTGCACCCATCGCCCGGTGCATCGCGGTGCGCTCGGGACAGGTACTGCCGCACGGATGCGGCTTTGTCGGCGCCCTCGCTCAGGCTTGACGACCGGGCGAGACCGCAGGCCGCGGCTTCTGCCATCAGGTCGGCCTTGGACCCGAAGTGCTTGTAGAAGCCGCCGTGAGTGAACCCGGCGGCCGCCATCAGATCGGCCACACCGATCCCGTCGTAGCCGCGCTCGCGAAAGAGCGCCGATGCCGTTTCGACGATGCGCGCGCGGTTCGCGTGCAATTGAGCCTTGGTGACCTTCATCGCTGGAAACCTCTTGATGGATGCCAGTCCGGGGACGTTGACTGTGCATTGATGATAACCAGCATCAAACAACTTGACAACAATGATGATGATCATCATCATTGCGCTTGCGGTCACCCGAAACAGAACACGCCATGTTCCACATCCCCGCGAAGACCGCGCTCGAAATCAACTTGCCAGGAAGCATCATGTCCAAGCCCGACTCATCTGAGACCAACCTTTTGGCTCAGCCCTTACACCTTCCCAACGGCGGCGTGCTGCGCAACCGCCTTGCCAAGTCGTCCATGAGCGAGGCACTGGGCACCTACGACAACCATGCCACACCCAAGCTCGTCGCCTTGTACCGACGCTGGGCCGCGTCGGGCATCGGCTTGCTGCTCACTGGCAACGTCATGATCGACCGGCGCGCACTGGGCGAGCCCGGCAACGTCGTGATCGAGGACGAAGCTGACCTGCCCATCCTGCGGCAATGGGCACGCGCAGCAACCGATCACGGCGCGGCACTGTGGGTGCAACTCAACCACCCCGGAAAGCAGTCACCCAAGGGGTTGAACCCCAGCAACCTCTCGCCGTCCGCCATCCCGTTCCGCGAGGACATGAAGGCGTTCTTCGAGACCCCGCGCGAAGCCACCACCGCCGAGATCCAGGACATCATCCAGCGCTTCGGTCGCAGCGCCGCCATCTGCAAAGAGGCCGGCTTCAGCGGCGTGCAGATCCACGGTGCTCACGGCTACCTCATCAGCCAGTTCCTCTCACCGCACCACAACCAGCGCACCGACGAGTGGGGCGGCAGCCCGGAGAAGCGGCGGCGCTTCGTGATGGCTGTCTACGCCGAGATCCGCCGCCAAGTGGGTGCCGATTTTCCGGTGGGCATCAAGCTCAACTCGGCCGACTTCCAGCGCGGTGGCTTCACCGAAGAAGAGTCGATGGCCACCAT
>PNMN01000142.1 GCA_013823655.1 Comamonadaceae bacterium
AACGAGTTGGACGAAATCCTGGTGGTTGGCCCCGTGCCCACGCCCGCCAAGCCGTGCCCTTACGAGAACATCTACCTGCGCAAAGACCGTTGGTGGGGACTGGTGCGCGAAGAGTGGCTAAAGCCGGACAAAGGGATTAAGTTCACTTGGGAGAACTTTACCGAGGCACTCAAGAGTGCGAAGGACTTTCACACGGACATCACCGGAAAATACCACCCCAACACCTTTGTCTATTACGGGGACGATGATGGCAAGCAAGCCAGTTTTGGATCGATCCATTGGGACATCAGGCCAGGACTGCAACCGGGCGGAAATACCACAGCGCCCACTGCATCAGAGGTGCTGGACTTGTCGCCCCAGCAGACGCGCACCGACGGCAGCAACGCCATCTATGTGGGCGGCAAGACCCAGTTCCAGACCACTCTCATCGGCCCCATGGGCGCAGGCGCAACGATGTACGACACCAGCTTCTGGGAATTGACCTGCCGCAAGCAGGACGCCAAGGGCGACGGCACGGTACCCACCCGTTCGGGTTCTGCGCCAGCGCGCACGGCGGCCAGCAGCGTTCAGCAGCAGTTCGCTTTGACCGGGTTCGGACACGAAGCTTCTTACAAGAATGCAACAGCCCAGATCACCACGCTGTACAGCATCACCAAGATCGCGGCCAAAGCTCGCCTGCCCGCATGAAGCCGCTGCTTCAGAACCGTCGCAAACTGCTGCTGGCACTGGGCGCGGTAACGCTGCTGGCGAGCCTGATTGGCTGGGGCCCATCCAAGAAAGAACGTATGACCATCGACGAACTGACCACCGACATGAAGACCGTCTGCATTGGTCGCTACCTGCTCGACGTGCCCAAGGTGTTTGAACACGACAACAAGGCGGAACCGTACGGGAACGAGTTCCTGCCAGCGGACATGGATTTTCAGGAGGCGCCCCGCATGATGCTGGCCTTTGATGCGAGCCAAAAGCAGTCACTGGAGCAGTTTCAGCGCGACATGCGCACCATGATGGACAGCAAGAGGGTGACAACGCCACTTCGCCCTGGCGATCACGGATATCCGAAGTACCCAATCGTAGAGTTCAGCGAGCGATTGACGGATTCAGCGTTTCTTTTTCGAAATACTGAAGCGGGGAGGAAGCCAACAAGCTCAAGGGAATCGGTCAATCTGGAACTTCGTTTCTGGCTGGATGGCCTTGCGGTTGCTGCCAGCGCTGTAGCCTACACACCTGCGAAGCAACCCATGACCGCAGAGCACCTCAAGAAGTTCGTTGAGTCGATCAAACTCTTCAACCCAACGAAACCCAACCAGCCGGGGTTTTGCGCAGGGCCACTGCTGATCCAGGGACGCTACTCCGGGGAAGAATTCTATGGACACTTTTGGAGCAAAAAGCTCCCCGATCTGATCATGAACATCGGCTTCATCACCCATGGCAGCGGACGTGGAAGTACCTTGCTTGAGCGCGCCAACAGTCCCAAGAATCTGCTGAATGTCTTCGACATCGGTTACAGCACCTTGCGCAAAGGCAAGCTGCAGGTAGCGGGTATGGCGGGTCAAGAGCTGGGGGTGCGCTTCTCCGGGCCGGATCGTGATGGGAACAAGCGCATCGAACACAAGTTCATGCTCGAGGTGGACCCACCCAACACCCCCGGTACCCAGCAGTCCCAGATTGACCTGTCTTTGGTGCTGGGTGCACAGGATTTGAAGGATGGGAGCCCAACGGAGGGCAAGGAGTTTTCTTCGTCGCTAACCGACGAAGAAGTCTTGGGTCTATGGGATGCCATCGTCAAAAGCATTCGCCCTCGCCCTGGAGCCTTCTGAGCCGCTCCTGAACATGACGGTGAGTTTGCACGCGGACAATAAAGTGCGTCGCAGATCGTTCAGCACTCGACACACCTGCAAAGCCCGACCGCGACCCGCCGCTCTCCTTGTAGAAAGCTGGAGCCAGCGCGAAAGCCTGAGCCAGCCCTGGGAGTTGCAGATATCCACCCTGTCGACCAATGCACGAGTCGACATCCACGCCCTGCTGGGCCAGCGCGTCACGCTGCTGACCAAGCTGGCCGACGGTTCCAGCGAACACCCGCGCAGCGGCCTCATCACCGAAGCCAGCGCCGTGGGCGCAGATGGCGGCTTTGCCCGCTACCGGCTCACCGTCTCGCCCTGGTTGACCCTGCTGGCCTTTGGTGCGCGCAGCGCCGTGTGGCGAGAGCGCAGCGTGGTGCAGATCATCGACAGCGTCTTCGGCGCCTACAGCGCCCACGCCGCCTGGGCCTGGAGCCCTTGCGCCAGCCAGCACCTTTCTCAAAGCCACCAGACCGGGCACCTCAGCTATACCGTGCAGTACCGCGAGAGCGATCTCGCCTTCGTCTCGCGGGTCTTGGCCCGCGAAGGCCTGGTCAGCCAGTTCCAGCTCACACAATGCGCGCTGGACGTGTGGGTTTTGGTTTTGCTCTGGAAAAGGCCAACTCTTGACCGCCTTATCGCCCTTTAGTTCTGGGGGCGGGCTTCCACAATCTGACTCCACACCGCACGAGTCAGAGCCATGGAATCTTCCAGTCAGGACAAGAACCTGCCCGCCACCCCGCAGCGCCTGAAAAAGGCGCGCGAAGAGGGCAATATTGCGAACTCCAAGGATCTCGGGCACCTCGCGGTATTGGGTGGTGGCGCGGTGGTGCTCATGGCCTTGTTGCCGCTGGGGTTCGAGCGGCTGCTCAGTGGCATGCGCCTGCAACTGCGCTTTGACCAGCAGACGCTGGCGCATCCCGCGCTGCTGGTCGAGCGGCTGCAGGCGGCGGTGGGGGAGTGGATGCTGCTGGCGCTGGCGCTGGGCCTGCTGGTGCCGGTCATTGCGCTGGCCACCACCTTCGCTTCGGGCGGGTGGACGCTCAGCAGCAAACCGCTGCTGCCGGACCTCACCCGGCTCAGTCCGATCAGTGGCCTGGGGCGTCTGTTCAGCAAGCAGCAGCTGGTCGAAACCCTCAAGCTGGTGTGCATGACCGCCATCGTCGGCCTGGTCGGCTGGCAGTTCCTGTCGGCCCACCAGCAGGCCTTCGGCACGCTGCTCTTGCGCCCGCTCGAAGGCGCGCTGGGCCAGCTCGGGCAGTGGATGGTGAGCGGCGTGGGGTTGCTGCTGGCGGTGGTCACGCTGTTCGCGCTGATCGACTTTCCGATCCAGAAATTCCTGCACGCCGAGCGTCTGAAGATGTCGCTCGATGAAGTCAAGCGCGAGCACAAGGAGAGCGAGGGCGATCCCCTCATGAAGGGCCGACGCCGACAGCGCCAGCTGGAGCTGGCACAACGCAACAGCGTGGCCGCCGTGCCGCGTGCCGACCTGGTGGTGATGAACCCGACCCACTACGCGGTGGCGCTTCAATACGACGACGCCACCATGGCCGCGCCGCGCGTGATCGCCAAGGGGGCCGACCTGATCGCGATGACGATTCGCGATGTGGCCAAGGCCAGCAACGTGCCGGTGTTGCAGTCGCCCATGCTGGCGCGCGCGCTCTACGCCCACGCCGAGATCGACGGCGAAATTCCCGCCGCGCTCTACACCGCCGTGGCCCAGGTGCTGGCCTATGTGTACCAGCTCAAGGCCGCGCTGGCCGGGCGCGGTGCCATGCCGGGCCAGATGCCGCTGCCGCAGGTGCCGCAGGAGCTCGATCCGCACTGGAAGTCATCCGTCGCAGAGGCTGAAAAATGAACGCACAACTCCAGACGCTCCAGCAATGGCTGCGGCGCAACGCCGCCTGGGCCGGGGGGCTGGCGGCACCCATGCTGGTGATCGCCGTGCTGTCCCTGATGGTGCTGCCGCTGCCGCCCTGGGTGCTGGACATTTTCTTCACGCTCAACATCGCGCTGGCGGTGGTGGTGATGATGGTGGCGTCCTACATGAAGCGCCCGCTCGATTTCTCGGTGTTCCCCACCGTGCTGCTGATCACCACCTTGCTGCGCCTGTCGCTCAACGTCGCCACCACCCGGGTCGTGCTGCTCGAAGGCCACACCGGACCGGGCGCGGCCGGTGCGGTGATCGAGGCCTTTGGCCACTTCCTGATCGGCGGCAACTTTGCGGTCGGTTTCATCGTGTTCGTGATTCTGGTGGTGATCAACTTCATCGTGATCACCAAGGGTTCGGAGCGCATCGCCGAGGTGTCGGCCCGTTTCACCCTGGACGCCATGCCGGGCAAACAGATGGCGATCGACGCCGATCTGAACGCCGGTCTGATCGACGAGAAGGAGGCCAAGCGCCGCCGCGCCGAGGTGGGCGACGAGGCCGAGTTTTTCGGCTCCATGGACGGTGCCGCCAAGTTCGTGCGGGGCGACGCCATCGCCGCCATCCTGATCCTGTTCATCAACATCATCGGCGGCTTTGCCATCGGCATGCTGCAGCACGGCCTGTCGGCCGGTGACGCGGCCGACAGCTACATCCTGCTGGCCGTGGGCGACGCGCTGGCGGCGCAGATTCCATCGATGCTGATCTCGGTGGCTGCGGCCATGGTGGTCTCGCGTGTGGGCAAGGACGAAGACCTGGGCGGTCAGGTGTCGAATCAGATGTTCCTGTCCTCCAAGGTCATGGGCGTCACCGCAACGGTGCTGTTTTTTCTGGGCATCGTGCCCGGCATGCCGCACGCCGTGTTTCTGTCGTTCGCCGCGCTCATCGGGGGCGTCGCCTGGTGGCGGCTCAAGGTTGAAAGCAGACCAGTGGCCACCGGGGCGCAAGCGCCCGCGCCCAGCGCCGACGGCGAAGCCACCTGGGACGACCTGCAGCCGGTCGATCTGCTGGGCCTGGAGCTGGGCTACCGCCTGATCGCCATGGTGGACAAGAACCGCCAGGGCGATCTGCTCACCCGCATCAAGGGCGTGCGCAAGAAGTTTGCCCAGGAGGTGGGCTTCCTGCCGCCGGCCGTGCACGTGCGCGACAACCTGGAGCTGCGCCCCAGCGGCTACCGCATCACGCTGCGCGGCGTGGTGGTGGGCGAGGGCGAGGTGTTCCCCGGCATGTTTCTGGCCATCGATCCCAGCGGCATCGGCACGCCGCTGATCGGCACCCCCACCACCGACCCGGCCTTTGGCCTGCCCGCGCACTGGATCGAAGACCGGCAACGGGAGCACGCGCAAATGGCCGGTTTTACCGTGGTTGATTCCGAGACCGTGCTGGCCACCCATCTTTCACACTTGATGCAAGTCCAGGCCGCCAAGCTGCTGAGCCGGACGGAGACCCAGGACCTGGTTGAACACGTGACCCGCCTGGCCCCGAAACTGATCGAAGAAGTCGTGCCGAAGATGATTTCCATCGCCGTGTTCCAGAAAGTGCTGCAGCTGCTGCTGGAAGAGGCGGTCAATGTGCGCGACATCCGCACCATCATCGAGGCGATTGCCGAGCACGCCACCAGCACCACCGAACCGACCGAACTGGCCCGGCGCGTGCGCACCGCGCTGGCCCCGGCCATCGTGCAGCAAATCTACGGCCCGGTGAAAGAGCTGGAAGTGATCGCCATCGAGCCCGGCCTGGAACGCCTGCTGATGCAGGCCCTGGGCGGCGCCAACGGCACCGTGCTGGACCCCGGCGTGGCCGAGATGCTGAGCAAGTCCGCCACCGACATCGCCAACCAGCAGGAAGAAAAAGGCGTGCCCGCCTGCCTGCTGGTGCCCGACGCCATCCGCACCGCCATGGCCCGCCTGCTGCGCCGCGCCGCGCCGCGCCTGCAGGTGCTGGCGCACAGCGAAATCCCTGACACCCACCTGATCCGTATTGGCCCGATTCTTGGGGAGATAGCCACATGAACATCCAGCGATTCACCGCAGCGACGTCACGCGAAGCCATGGCCAAGGCGCGCAACGCTTTCGGCGACAGCGCCGTGATCCTGTCCACCCGCTCCACCAGCGAGGGCTTCGAGGTCATGGCCGCAGCCGAAGAGAGCCTGGCCCAGGTGGCGCCTTCGGCACCGGCCCGCCCGCAGCCGATCCGCACCCGAGGAACCCCGGCCCGCCCGGCACTGGCGCAGGACGAACCCGATTCGGTGGAAAGCGACACCGAGCAGATGGCGATGAGCACGCTGTCGTTTCAGGAATACGTGCGCGAACGCATGCTGCGCAAACGCCGCGCTTCGCTCAACGGCGACACCGTGGCCGCCGAGCCGCTGGCCGCCGAACCGCAACGTGAAGCGCGGGCCGCGCCGCGCGCCGAGCAGATACAGATACCGGTGCAGCGCTTCAATGCCCCGGTGGCCGCGCCCGCCCCGGTGGCCCGGGCGATCAGCGCACCGATTCGCACCCGCCCGGTGGTGCAGCCCAGCTGGGAAGACTCGCTGCCGCCGCAGCACAGCGCCGGTCACGGCGACAGCCGCAGCGTGGCGGTGGAGCTCTCGGCGCTGAAAGACATGATCGAGGAGCGCTTCAACACCCTGGCCTGGCTGGGCTCCTCCAAGCAGAACCCGATCCAGTCCAACCTGATGCTCAAGCTCATCCGCTCGGGCTTCTCGCCGGCCATGTCGCGCGCCGTGCTCGAGCGCGTGCCCGCCGACAGCGGTGCGCCCGAAGCGGTGCGCTGGGTGATGGACGTGCTGACCCGCAACCTGAAGGTGGCCGCGCCCGGCGCCGGTCTGTGCGATGAGGGCGGCGTGCTGGCCCTGATCGGTGCCACCGGTGTCGGCAAGACCACCACCGCCGCCAAGCTGGCCGCCCAGTGCGTGCAGCAGTACGGCGTCGGCAGCGTCGGCCTGATCACGCTCGACACCTACCGCGTTTCCGGCTATGAGCAGCTGCGCGCCTACGGTCGCATGCTCGGCGTGGTGGCCCACCTGGCGCACGACCGCGCCGCGCTGAAAGACCTTCTCAACCTGCTGGCCAACAAGCGCATGGTGATCATCGACACCGCCGGGCTGGGCCAGCGCGACCAGCGCATCCAGGACATGCTCGACGTGCTGGACATGCCCAAGGTCAAGAAGTGCCTGGTGCTCAACGCCGGCTCGCACGGCGACACGCTGGACGACGTGCTCACCGCCTTCAAGGCCAGCTCGCTGCACGGCGTGGTGCTCTCCAAGGTGGACGAGGCGGTCAAGCTCGGTCCGGCCATCGACGCGCTGATCCGCCACCAGGTGGTGCTGCGCGGCGTGGCCAACGGCCAGCGCGTGCCCGAAGACTGGCAGAACCCCGACGCTTCGGCGCTGGTGCGCATCTCCATGAGTGCCGAAGGCAAGTCCGCCTACGACCCGCTGTCCACCGACATGGGTTTTTACTTCTCACAGGCCTCCTCGCGCGGCATCGACCTGGGGGCCTCGCATGTTTGAACACGGCTTTGACCAGGCCGCCGGCCTGCGCGGTGAGCCGCCCCGGGCCGGTGCTGCGCTCACTGGAGTACCTTCGCCCAGCGGGCTGCGGTGCGAGCTGGCTTGGGAACGGCCCGGCGCTGCGCTCACTGGAGTACCTTCGCCCAGCGGGCTGCGGTGCGAGCTGGCTTGGGAACGGCCCGGCGCTGCGCTCATGCCCGTGGCCTGCCCGGCCCAGCCCGCGCGCGCCTACGAACTGCTGTGCACCCTGGCCGCCCACCTCACGGCCCTGGGCCGTGAAGCCGTCATCGTGGACGGCAGCGCCCAGGAAGCCAGCGAACGCCGCAGCGGCCACGACGGCAGCCACCTCGGCCTGCAGCACGCGCTGCGGGACCCGTCCATCGCCGGTCTGGGCCGTGCGCCCGAAGGCGCCGAATGGCTGGTCATGCCCGCGGCCCATGGTCTGCAGACCCTGCAGCAAACCGCCCAGGCCGCCGGTGCCGGTGTCGCGCTCGGGCGCCTGCTGGCGCCGTTTTCACCCGACGCGCTGGTGATCCTGTTTGCGCCCGCCCAGACGCTGGGTGTGCTGTTCGCGGGTCTGAGCGCCCGCGCCCTGGTGCCGGTGCTGCCGCAGCCGCAGGCCAGCATCGACCCCTACGGCGCGCTCAAGCTGCTGCACGGTGCCGGCCTCTCGCCCGTGCTCGCGCCGCTGGCAACCGGCTTTGAGCCCCAGAGCGTGCCTTTGCAGCAGGTGGTGGACACGGTGA
>PNMN01000143.1 GCA_013823655.1 Comamonadaceae bacterium
GCCCGCGCACCGCGGTCCTGAACAACCTGGAATTCGACCACGCCGACATCTTTGATGACCTCAAGGCCATCGAGCGGCAGTTTCACCACCTGGTGCGCACCGTGCCGGGCAGCGGCCGCGTGATCACCAACGGGCTGGAAGAAAGCCTGGAGCGGGTGCTGCACCAGGGCTGCTGGAGCGAAGTGCGCAGCTTCGGTGCCGCCGTGAGCGATTTCACCGCTCAGGGCGAACCCCATGCGTTTGACGTGCTGCAGCGCGGGCAGAAAGTGGCCCGCGTGGAGTGGGCGCTCACCGGCGTGCACAACCAGCTCAATGCGCTGGCCGCCATCGCGGCCGCCGAACACGTGGGTGTCGCCCCGGCCGACGCGGCCCGGGCACTGGGCAGCTTCCAAAACGTGCGCCGCCGCATGGAGCTGCGTGGGCAGGTCGCGCGCGCGGGCGGCGCGATCACGGTCTACGACGACTTCGCCCACCACCCCACGGCCATCCGCACCACGCTGGACGGCCTGCAGCGCAAACTGCGGGCGGACGGCGACACCGGTCGCATCCTGGCGGTGTTCGAGCCGCGCAGCAACACCATGAAGCTGGGCACCATGAAAGCCCAGCTGCCCTGGAGCCTGGAAGCGGTCGACCTGGCTTTCTGCCACGCCGGCGGGCTGGACTGGGATGCCGCCGAGACGCTGCGCTCCATGGGGCACCGCGCCCAGGTGGCGCTCTCCATCGACCAACTGGTGACACAGGTCAGCGCCGCCGCGCGCAGCGGCGACCACATCGTCTGCATGAGCAACGGTGGTTTCGGCGGCGTGCACGCCCGCCTGCTCACCGCCTTGGCAGGCTGAGTCAGTAGCCCAGCGTCAGGCCCGGCACGTCCACCGCCACCACCGGCTTGGCCAGCGCCGCGCTGGCGGCGCGCGCAAACGCCAGCGCCCAGTCCTGGTGCGCCGCATCGCGAAAGCGCTCTTCCCCGGCGGCCTGCGCCACACACAGCACCTTATCGGCGGTGAGCACCTTGCCGGTCAGGCGGATCGGCTCGCAGCGGAGCGCCGTGAACTGCTCATCGAGCCAGGCGCGGGCCTGGTCGTGCGGCATCGGCTGCACTTCTTCCAGATCGAAACGGTAAACCGACGGCTCTCCCCAGATCACGGTGACTTGACTGCGCATGTTGGCTGCTCCTTGGAATCGGTATCAGATGCCCGGATTGTGCCTTGTGAGTGCCTCAGCACACCCTGTGCCAGATCAAGATGCGTCGCTGGTCACGTCTTTCGGGGTGGCCACGCGAAGCGGTGAATGCAGCGCTTCGCGCAGGATGCTGGACGGCGCCCCCTGCTCCCGATGGCCGCTGCGCGTCAGCTCGCTGTCGTGGTCCACCTGATCGAACTGCAGGGCCACCATGGCACGGCGGGTCTGGGCCTCGGCGCGGCGTGCGCTGTCGGCGTCGGTGGTCAGACCACCGGCAAAATACAGCGCAGCCAGGTGGTGCACAAGCTCGCCCGTCGGCGCACCGGTGCGGGTTTGCAGCTCGTCGAGGCGACCGGGCTGCGCCATCAGCTCGCGCATGATCTGCAGGTGCAGTTCGTCGAACCAGCGCGCCGGCAGCGGTGGCACCCGGCGCAGGTGGATCGTCTGCTGGCGGTAGCGCGCGGGCAAAATGTCGCGCCGGGTGCGCACCGCATAGGTCCACATCACCCGGTGCAGCGGCAGGCGCATGAACGAAGAAGGAATGTCGCGGGCCAGGGTCGGCCGACGCAGCCATTCGGCCATGCTCAGGTCCACCGGCCGCGCCGGAATGAACAGGCCGGTCTGCCAGCGGTCCAGATCGATCACGGCGAGCAGCTTGCTCTCGTGCATGACATGCACCACCCCGCCCTTGTGCTGGTTCAGCCGCTGCACCAGTTGGGCGCCCAGCGCAAACTGGCTGCGCAAGGGTCGCAGCCAGGCTTCGAAGCGCTGCAGGCGCTGGCGCACGCTGGTTTCGTCGTCGGCCTGAAAAAACTCGGCCGACGCGAAACCCTCTGGCAGCGGCGTGGCAAAAGCCAGCGGGCGGTCCACCTCGGCGCGGTTGAGCGTCAGGCGCTCGCCACTGCCGTGCGGGTGCCGGATCACGACCGCGTCGCGCCCCAGCACCTCCACCGACTCGCCGCTGATCATCCAGGCGTCGGCCAGGTGCGGGTCGGTGGTGCGCCATTCGGGCCAACCGTGCTGCGCCTGTGCCGCCCAGGCCTGCAGGCGCAAGCCCACCGGTTCGGCGAACCCCAACAAACCCAATCGCAATACCGGTTGCTCCACACGGACTCCCTGGCAGCCCCTGGCAGCCCCTGGCCCGCCACAGCGGCGGACGCAAAGAGGCCTGACCGTCTTGTTATCGACGCTGCGGGCAGATTATCAAGCGCCTGCGCGCGCCGCAACGAAGCTTGGCGGCGCTACCGCAGATGGCCCTGCACTGCGCCCATGGACTTGACAAGCCCGGTCAGCGGCGGGCTGCCTTCTGCGCCGCCCGCACCGCCTGCGAAAGCACCTCCAGCGCCTGCAGCGAGTCGTCCCAGCCCAGACAGGCGTCCGTGATGCTCTTGCCGTATTCAAGCTGACAGACCTCGTCCTTGCCCGGCGTGAACTTCTGCGCACCCGCCTCGATGTGGCTTTCGATCATCACGCCGAAAACGCTCTTCGAACCCGAGGCGATCTGCTGCCCGATGTCGCGCGCCACGTCGAGCTGCTTTTCATGCTGCTTGCTGCTGTTGGCGTGGCTGCAGTCCACCATCAGGCGCGGTGCCAGTTTGGCGGTGTCCAGATCCTTCACCGCGGCTGCCACGTGGATGGCGTCGTAATTGGGCGCCTTGCCGCCGCGCAGGATGACGTGGCAATCCTTGTTGCCATTGGTCTGCACCACGGCGACCTGACCATTCTTGTGCACCGACAGGAAGTGGTGGCCGCGCGCTGCGGCCTGGATCGCGTCGGTGGCGATGCGGATGTTGCCGTCGGTGCCGTTCTTGAAGCCGATCGGCGCCGACAGGCCCGAGGCCAGTTCGCGGTGCACCTGGCTCTCGGTGGTGCGTGCGCCGATGGCGCCCCAGCTGATCAGGTCGCCGATGTACTGCGGGCTGATCACGTCGAGGAACTCGCTGCCCGCCGGCAGGCCCAGGCGGTTGATCTCGATCAGCAACTGGCGCGCGATGCGCAGACCTTCGTCGATGCGGTAGCTTTCGTCCAGGTAAGGATCGTTGATCAGCCCCTTCCAGCCCACCGTGGTGCGCGGCTTCTCGAAGTACACCCGCATCACGATTTCCAGCGTGTCGGCGTACCGGTCGCGCAGCGGCTTCAAGCGGCGCGCGTAGTCGAGCGCGGCGGCCGGGTCGTGAATGGAGCAGGGGCCGATGATCACCAGCAGGCGCTCGTCCTTGCCGTGCAGGATGTCGTGGATGCGCTTGCGCGTCTGGCTGATGAGCGACTCCACCGGCGTGCCGCCGATGGGGAAGAAGCGGATGAGGTGTTCGGGCGGCGGGAGCACGGTGATGTCCTTGATGCGCTGGTCGTCGGTCTGGCTGGTTTTGTCGGCAGGCCGCGCATGCCAGACGTCGCTGGCGGTGGTGTTCTTGGCGTTCATCGAAAGACTCCTCGCAGGGTTGGACAGTGAAGGGGTGAAAAAAAACCGCCGGGCAGTGGGCCCGGCGGTTTTGAGGGGTTTCGGTTGCTCAGCGCGCTGACACCGTGGCCTCTCGTCCGCCGGGGACCGAGAACCAAAAGTAAAAGCCAAAGAAATGAACAGCGCGGATTGACATGGATCGGGAATGTAGCACAGGCGTTTTGACAGCCGTCTGACAGACCCTGCTCAGGCCGTGCCGCCGACCGTCAGGCCGTCGATGCGCAAGGTGGGCTGACCCACGCCCACCGGCACGCTCTGGCCTTCCTTGCCGCAGGTGCCGACACCGCTGTCCAGCCGCATGTCGTTGCCGATCATGCTCACCTTCTTGAGTGACTCGGGCCCGCTGCCGACCAGCGTGGCACCCTTCACCGGGTACTGGATCTGGCCGTTTTCCACCCAGTAGGCCTGACTGGCCGAGAACACGAACTTGCCGCTGGTGATGTCGACCTGACCGCCGCCGAAGTTGGTGGCGTACAGGCCTTTCTTGATGCTGGCCACAATTTCTGCGGGCGTTTTGTCGCCGCCCAGCATGTAGGTGTTGGTCATGCGCGGCATCGGCACGTGGGCGTAGCTCTCGCGCCGACCGTTGCCAGTGGGCTTGACGCCCATCAGACGCGCGTTCATCGCGTCCTGGATGTAGCCGCGCAGGATGCCGTCTTCGATCAGCACGTTCTTCTGCGACGGACAACCCTCGTCATCGACGTTGAGCGAACCACGGCGATCCGCCATCGTGCCGTCGTCCAGCACGGTCACGCCCTTGGCCGCCACGCGCTGGCCGATGCGCCCGGCAAACGCGCTGGAACCCTTGCGGTTGAAGTCGCCTTCGAGGCCGTGGCCCACCGCCTCGTGCAGCAGGATGCCCGGCCAGCCCGAACCCAGCACCACGGTCATCTCGCCGGCCGGCGCGGGGCGGGCGTCAAGATTGGTCAAGGCCGAAGAAACGGCCTCATCCACGTAGGACTGCACCATCGCGTCGTCAAAATAGGCCAGGCCGTAGCGACCACCACCGCCCGAGGAGCCGACTTCGCGCCGCCCCTTCTGCTCGGCAATGACGGTGACGGACAGGCGGATCAGCGGGCGCACGTCGGCGGCCAGGGTGCCGTCGGCGCGAGCGATCAGCACCACGTCGTGCTCGGCCGCCAGGCCGGCCATCACCTGCACCACCCTCGGGTCTTTCGCCTTGGCGAGCTTTTCCACTTTCTCCAGCAGCGCCACCTTGGCCGTGCTGTCCAGCGTGCCGATCGGGTCCAGGCCCGGGTAGAGCGAGCGGGACTTGGCCACCTTGGCGGCCGGGGTGCGGACCTTGCGGTCCTGCCCCTGCGCGGCGATGGTGCGCACGGTGTGGGCGGCGTCGAGCAACGAAGCCCAGGACAGGTCGTCCGAGTAGGCGAAGGCGGTTTTTTCACCGCTCACCGCGCGCACGCCGACGCCCTGGTCGATGCTGAAGCTGCCGGTCTTGACAATGCCCTCCTCCAGGCTCCAGCCTTCGCTGCGTGAACTCTGGAAGTACAGGTCGGCGTCGTCGGCGCCGCGCGCCATGATCTCGCCGAGCGCGCGCTGCAGGTGGGACGGCGTGAGGCCAAACGGTTCGAGCAACAGGCTCTGGGCGCTGGCCAGACGGGCGAGGGTGGGTTCGCGTGCAATCATGGCTGCATTGTAAGAAGCTGCGGGCCGTTGCGCCGCCCACGGGGTTTTGCCGCTCCGCCCGGCGCCGGGGGGTCGGCGCGATCAGGACTGCATCAGCCGCTTGGACTTGGCGATGGACATCAGGATGCCCAGCACCACGCCCAGCGTGACCATGGCGGTGCCGCCGTAGCTGATGAACGGCAAGGGCACCCCCACCACGGGCAGGATGCCGCTGACCATGCCCATGTTGACGAAGGCGTAGACGAAGACATTGAGCGTCATGGCGCCCGCCACCAGGCGCGAAAACAGCGTTGACGCCTCCAGGGCGATGGTCAGGCCGCGCACGATCAGGAAGATGAAAGCCGCCATCAGCGCGAGCACACCGATCAGGCCGAATTCTTCGGAAAAAGCGGCGTAGATGAAGTCGGTGGTGCGTTCGGGGATGAACTCCAGATGGGTTTGCGTGCCCTGCATGAAGCCCTTGCCCCAGACACCGCCCGAGCCGATGGCGATCATGCCCTGGATGATGTGAAAACCCTTGCCCAGCGGGTCTTTGGCCGGGTCCAGCAGGGTGCAGACGCGCTGGCGCTGGTATTCGTGCAGCACCTGCCAGTCCACCCCCGGCTGACACCATTGGGGCTCCATGATGATCAGCACCACGATGCCGACCGCCGCCAGCACCACCGGCGGGATGATCAGCTTCCAGCTCAGTCCGGCGAAAAAGATCACCGCCAGGCCTGAGGCCATCACCAGCAGCGCCGTGCCCAGGTCGGGCTGTTTGATGATGAGCGCTGTCGGCACCGCGAGCAACACCGCGGCCACCACGAAATCGAGCGGCTTGAGCTGCCCTTCGCGGCGCTGGAACCACCAGGCCAGCATCAGCGGCATGGCCACTTTCATGAGTTCGCTGGGCTGTATCACCATGCCGACGTTGATCCAGCGCGTCGCGCCCTTTTTGGTGATGCCGAAGAACTCGACCCCCAGCAGCAACACCACACCCGCCACGTACAACGGCACGGCCAGCGCCATCAGGCGCTGCGGCGGCACCTGCGCCAGAATGAACAGCACAGCGGCGGCCAGCAGCATGTTGCGGCCGTGGGTGGTAAAGCGGGTGCCGTGGTCGAAGCCCACCGAATACATGGTGAGCAGCCCCGCGCCGGCCAGCAGCAGCACGGCGAACGTCAGCGGCCCGTCAAAACCCTGGAAAACCGGGGCAACGCGCTGCAGCAGGGTGGGTTTGTCGAACACGGCGGCCATGGGCAGGGATTATCCTTCCTCTGTCCCAGGCGCTGCCTTGCAAACACCGACTTCCATGCCCACCACCCACCTGCTGTACCTGCACGGTTTCCGCTCTTCGCCTTCGTCCATGAAAGCGCAAAAGGTGGCGGCGCGGGTGAGCGCGCAGCACCCGGGCCTGGTCTGGTGGTGTCCGCAGCTGCCCGCCTCGCCCGCCGAGGCCATGGCGCTGGTGCGCAGCGGCACCGCCGCCTGGCCGCGCGACACCACGGCCATCGTCGGCTCCTCGCTGGGTGGCTTTTACGCCCGCTGGCTGGCGCTGCAGACCGGTTGTGCCCGGACCGTGCTGCTCAATCCGGCCGTGTTCCCGGCGCGCGACCTGCTCAAGCACGTGGGCGAGCACAGCAGCTGGCACAACCCGGCCGAGCGCTTCGTCTTTCATCCCGGCTACGTGGACGAGTTGCGGGCACAGGAGGCCGACATCCAGCGACTGGCGCCGCTGCACCCCGCGACACCCGACACGCAGTTCGCCATCGTGGCCCAGGGCGACGAAGTGCTGGACTGGCGCGAGATGCTGGCGTTTTGCCGTGGTGGATCGACCACCCTGCTGCCCGGCAGCGATCACGCGATCAGCGACTTCGACCGCCACATCGATGCGGTGTTCCACTTCCTCGACCTGGCAGGCTGAAACCCGGGGCCCGTCCGCTTGCATGGGACAATCCGCGCCATGCACATTCTGTTCGACGACGCCGGCAAACTGCTGACCGGCCGCCTCATGTCCGAAGCCGAAAGCTCCCTGCAGGTGGAGCTGGATTCGGGCAAACGCGTCAAGCTCAAGGCCGCCAACGCCCTGCTGCGCTTCGAGAAGCCCGCTCCCGCCCAGCTCATGCCCGCCGCCACCGCGCTGGCCGCCAGCATGGAGCTGGAGCTGGCCTACGAATTCGCGCCCGAAGACGAGTTCGGTTTTGCCGACCTGGCGCGCGAGTATTTCAGCAGCGGCGCCAGCACCGAACAGCAGGTCGCCGCCCTGCTCTGCCTGCAAGGCGCGCCGCATTACTTCCGCCGCGCCGGCAAGGGGCGCTACAAAAAGGCGCCGGCCGAGATCCTGGCGCAGGCGCTGGCCGCCATCGAGAAAAAGAAACTGGTGCAGGCGCAGATCGACGCCTGGGCGGCCGAGCTGGCCAGCGGCCAGTGCCCGCCGCCGGTGCGCGAGCAGCTCTACAAGATTTTGTTCAGGCCCGACAAGAACGCGCCCGAGTACAAGGCCGTGGTCGAAGCCGCGCGCAGCACGCACCTGAACCCGCTGGCGCTGCTGGAGAAAGCCGGCGCCATCACCAGCGCCTACCAGTTCCACTGGCAGCGCTTCCTGTTCGACCAGTTCCCCAAGGGCACCGGCTTCCCGGCGCTGCAGGCGCCGGTGATCGCAGACGCGCTGCCGCTGGCCGAAGTGCAGGCCTTTTCGATCGACGACTCGCACACCACCGAGATCGACGACGCACTCTCGCTGCAGGGCCTGGGCAGCGGC
>PNMN01000144.1 GCA_013823655.1 Comamonadaceae bacterium
GACCTCTGTTCCTTGACCCCAACTTTCCGCACCATGCCGCTCCACCTGCCCAACCTGCCCGACATCGAAGCCGCCGCCCGGGTGGTCTACCAATCCTTCCAGGCCACGCCGCAGTACCGCTGGGGCACGCTGAGCCAGCGCCTGGGCACCCACTGCTGGGTCAAGCACGAGAACCACACGCCGGTGGGCGCCTTCAAGATCCGGGGTGGCCTGACCTACTTCGATCAGCTCAAGCAACGCGGCGAGATGCCGCGCGAGGTCATCAGCGCCACGCGCGGCAACCACGGCCAGAGCATGGGCTGGGCGGCGCGCGCGCACGGCGTGGCCTGCCGCATCGTGGTGCCGCTGGGCAACTCGGCGGAAAAAAACGCCGCCATGCGCGCGCTCGGTGTACAGCTGATCGAACACGGCGATGACTTTCAGGCCGCGCGCGAACACGCCATCCATCTGGCTGCGGATACGGGCGCGCACATGGTGCCGAGCTACCACAAGGACCTGCTGCGCGGCGTCAGCACGTATTGGTGGGAGTTCTTCAAGGCGGTGCCGCAGCTCGACGTGGTCTATGTGCCGATCGGCCAGGGATCGGGCGCCTGTTCGGCCATCGCGGCCAAGCTCGCGCTGGGGCACAAGGCGCGCATCGTCGGGGTGGTCAGCGCGCACGCCACCACCTACGCCGACTCGATCACGGCGGGCCAGGTGGTCGAAGCGCCAGTGCGCACCGAACTGGCCGACGGCATGGCCTGCCGCGTGGCCGACGCCGCCGCGCTGGCGGTGCTGATGCCGCACCTGGACCGTGTGGTGAAAGTCAGCGACGCCGAAGTCGCCCAGGCCATGCGCGCAATCTTTGCCGACACCCACAACGTGGCCGAAGGCGCGGGCGCCGCGAGCTTTGCGGCGGCGTGGCAGGAGCGGGACCAGGTCAAGGGTCAGGTCGTCGGCACCACGCTGTGCGGCGGCAACGTCGACAGCGAGCTTTTCTCCAAAGTGCTGTCCAACGCCAATTGACAACTGCGCTCTCCGGAGAGAGGGACTTTGTCCAGGATGCGGTGGAACCGGCTTCGCCGGGCCACTCGCATCGCCCCCTTGGGGGGTGACCCGCCCTTAGGCGGGGCGCGCGGGGTTCACGAGCCTCGCCACGACCTCGCAGAACGCATCGACCGCGTCGGTCTTGAACACCACCTCGGTCACACCGGCGGCCAGCGCTTCGGCCTGCAGTTCGTCGCTGATGTAGCCCGAGGCCACCGCCACCGGCAGCCGGGGGTTGAGGGCCAGCACCTGGCGCGCCACGTCGATGCCCGACATGCCGGGCATGTTGTAGTCGGTCATGAGCAGGTGGAAGCCATCGGGCTGTGCCCGCACGGCATCGATGGCCTGTTGCTGATCGGTGAGCGCAGTCACCCGGTAGCCACGGCGCTCCAGCAGGCGGCGCACCAGAAACACGAGCGTGTCGTCGTCGTCCAGGTACAGGATGTGGCGGGGCGCGGCGTTCGTGTCTTCGGCCATCTTGGTGAAATCCTCTGCGGCGGGTGCGGTCGGGCGACCACGGGTGTGACAGTGCCCTGCATTGTGCCGCGAAGCGGCCACCCGGTTCGCCGTCCACGGATTCGGGCACCCTTCGCACGGTGGCCGTCCCGGGCAGGGCTTGGCGCCATTGCCGCACAGGTGCCGTGCGGCGAAGGGCCGATCAATCCCGGAAAACACCCGGCAGTTGTGCGGCGCGGGTGCCATGCAGTCGCTGCCGGGACAAAGCGGGGCAGCGCCTCTCGGCCAGAATGCGCGCTCATGGGAACCCTCTACCTCGTGCGCCACGGTCAGGCCTCTTTCGGTGCCGCCGACTACGACCAGCTCAGCGAACTCGGGCAGCGCCAGAGCGAGCGGCTGGGCCGTTACTGGGCCGACCAAGGTCTGCGCTTCGATGCCGTGCTCACCGGCACGCTCAGGCGCCACGCGCAGACCTGGGAGGGCATCGCCCGTGGCGCCGGCCTGGCGCTGGAGCCGCTGCCCTGGGCCGGCCTCAACGAGTACGACAGCGAAGCGCTGATTCGCGCGGTGCTGCCCTGCAAGCGCGATGCCACGCTCGGCGACCCGCATTCACCCGAGGGCTACCGCGCCCACTTCCGGCTGCTGCGCGACGGCCTGGCGCAGTGGATGGCCGGCACCGTGAGCCCGCAGGGCATGCCCGGTTACACGGATTTCGTGCACGGCATCACCAGCGCGCTGGACCATGTGCGCGCACACCACACGGGCCAGCAGGTGTTGCTGGTCTCCAGCGGCGGCCCGATCGCCACCGCGGTGGGCCATGTGCTGGGCCTGAGCCCGGACGCCACCATCGAGCTGAACATGCGCATCCGCAACAGCGCGGTGACCGAATTCGTGTTCAACCCCAAGCGCCACAACCTGTTGAGCTACAACACGCTGGCGCACCTGGGCGGTGGTGAATTCCGGGACTGGATCACGTACGCCTGACCCCCCCTGCGCCGCTGTGCAGCTTCCCCCTTGAAAAGGGGAGGCTTCGGTGTGTGCCGGGTTCAGGCACGCGCTCCGGCGGCGCACCCTGGCTGGGTTTCAGTCGAACGCGGTGCGCTGGGTGAGTGTGTCGGGCGGGAGTTGATCGATTTCTTTGAGCAGCTGGGCCAGCGCGCGGCCCGCAGCGTCGAGCAGGGCCTGGCCGTTGTCGGCGGTGGCGCGGCGGCGTTGCCTGCGGCGCCGTTGGCGTTGATGTCCTGCATCATCCAGGCCAGCCTGGCGCTTTTGCCATTGCCGAGAATGGCAAAACGCTCGGCGCGGGCTTGTGAGGTGGAGCGAAAGTACTCGGCGCGCTCCATGCGCACGCGCTCGGGCTTGAGCGCCAGCATCATCGCGGTCTCGATCTCTCCCGCATGAACACCGAAGCGGTGCTCCTCGGCACTGAAGCGCGCGTTCACGTCCTGCCCGTTCGCATCCAAGAGCGGCAGGCCGAACCAGTTCACGCTGTAGACCAGCATGCCGAGCCGCGCGCGCAGGTCGCGCGCCACCAGGTCCAGCGCACCCACCTGGCCGCCGTGGCTGTTGAGCAGCACCAGTTTTTTCACCCCGCTGGCGGCCACGCATTCGCCGAGCTCGGTCCAGACGCGGATCAGCGTCTCGGCCTTGAGCGTGAGCGTGCCGGCAAATCGCGTGTGCTCCGGGCTGAAGCCCACCGCCTGCGTGGGCAGGAACAGCGCGGGCAGGTCGGGTGCGATGTGTGGCAGCGCGGCGGTGATCGCGCCATTGACCAGATCAGCGTCCACCGACAGCGGCAGGTGCGGCCCGTGCTGCTCGGTCGCGGCCAGCGGCAGCACGGCGATGGCGCGCGCGCGGTCGAGTGTGGTGAAGTCGGCGGTGGACAGATCGGACCAGAAACGTGTCAGAGCGTTCATGCCGGCGAGTTTAGGCGTACATCCATCGCCGCGACCACGGCAAGCCCTGCGCGCTCTGCCCCGCCGGGCGACACAGCACCTGGTAGAGCGCCACCTCGTCGTGCTCGAAAGCCCAGGCACAACCGGCGAGGTAAATGCGCCAGATGCGCCAGCGGCGTTCGTCCACCAGCGGCCTGATCTGCGCGGTGTTCGCCTCGAAGGCCTCGCTCCAGAGCTGGGTGGTGCGCTGGTAGTGGCGGCGCAGGTTCTCCACGTCCAGCGCTTCGAGCCCGCCCTCCTGCAGCGTGCGCAGCACGGTGCCGATGTGCGGCAGCTCGCCGCGCGGGAACACGTAGCGGTGGATGAAGCGGCCGCCGCCCAGGCTGGTTTCGCCGTCGTGCGCGTCGGTGCTGGTGATGCCGTGGTTGATGGCCCAACCCTCGGGCTGGAGCAGGCTGCGGATGTGGCCGAAATACGCGGCCAGGTGGTCCAGCCCCACGTGCTCGAACATGCCCACGCTGGTGATGCGGTCGAACGGGCGGTCGCGCTGCACCGCCAGGTCGCGGTAGTCCTGCAGGCGGATCTCGACCCGGTTCTGCAGGCCGGCCGCTTTCACCCGCTCGCGTGCCAGCTCGGCCTGGTGCTGCGACAGCGTCACGCCCACGCAGCGCGCGCCCCATTGCTGCGCCGCGCGCAGCACCAGCGCGCCCCAGCCACAGCCGATGTCGAGCAGCCGCTGGCCCGGCTGCAGCCGGAGCTTGCGCAGGATGTGATCGATCTTTTTCAGCTGCGCCGCGTCCAGGGTTTCGTCGCCCTGCTCGAAATAGGCGCACGAATACACCATGCCTTCGCCCAGCCACTGGGCATAGAAGTCATTCGACACGTCGTAGTGGTACCGGATGGCTGCGCTGTCGCTGGCGCGTGAGTGGTCGTGGCGGCGACGCACACGCCCGAGCAGGCCGCCCGCGGGTTCGGCGCTTTGCGCCAGACCGTGCGCCACCGCCAGAATGTCCGCCAGCGAACCTTCCACGTCCACCAGCCCCTCCACATAGGCCTGGCCCAGGCTATCGAGCCCGGGGTCGATCAGCAGCGGCCAGGCCGCTGCGTCGCGCACCCGAACCTCCACGCTCGGTTGATCGAAGTCGCCCAGCGCCAGCGACGAACCGTTCCCCGTGCCCCAGCTCAGGCGCACCGGCAGGTTGGCCCGCGCCTTCACCCGTTGCGCCCAGGGCAACAGGGCGCGCTCCATGATCGATCCCATGCAGTCACCTCCACGTCATCAACCCAGGTCACTGTTGTACCCAAAGCACCACCCGCTGTGAAGCCCGGCAACACGCGCACAAACAGTCCTGACTTATATTCAACCTCTGTCCGACCCGACCTGCGGAACTCGCGCGCAGCCGTCCGCTCTCACAGCGGCCACCACCACCACCGACCCTCCCGATGCCCTGGCTGACCCTGCTCCTGCCCATCCTGCGCCGCCTGTTTGCCCCGCTGGGCCTGGCCCTGCTGCTGCCGCTGGCGGCCCAGGCGCAGGGCATTCTGGGTGGTGCCCTCAGCCCGAATGCGCCGCCCCAGATGGTGCGCGGCGAGCTGCTGGCCCACGCGCCCAACGGCGCTTCACCGGGCGCCCAGGTGTGGCTCGGCCTGCAACTCACGCACACGCCCGAGTGGCACACCTACTGGAAAAATTCCGGCGACTCCGGCCTGCCCACCGAACTGCAGTGGACCCTGCCCGCCGGGGTCACGGCGGGCGACATCGCCTGGCCCACGCCGCGCAAATTCCCACTCGGCACGCTGGCCAACTACGGCTACGACGGCACGGTGCTGCTGCCGGTGCCGCTCACCATCGATCCGGCGTTCACCGGCACGCACCTCGACGTCAAGCTCTTCGCGACCTGGCTCTCCTGCCACAAGGAGTGCATCCCCGAAGAAGGGCACTTCACCCTGCGCATCCCGGTGCAGGGCTCCACCGCGCTGCACGGCATGGCGTTCGACGCCGCGTTCGCCGCCGCGCCCAAAAACCAGCCCGTGGGCGACAGCGCGCTCCAGCCCGAGCCGGGCTTCCTGAACGTGGCGCTGACCGGTCTGCCGGCGGCCTGGCGCGGCCAGACGCTGGAGTTCTTTCCCGAGACCGCAGGGCTGATCGAACCCGGCAGCGCCTGGACCCAGGCCTGGGACGGCGAGCGCTGGACCGCGCGCCTGCCACTCTCGGCGCAGCGCAGTGAAAGCCCCCCCCAGCTCGCGCTGGTGCTGGCCCAGGCCAACCCGCCCGGCAATGGCCCGGGCTCGACCGGCGTGCGGCTGGACAGCGTGCCGGTGCAAGGCGCCTGGCCGACAGTGACCGCACTGCCCGCCGCCGTGCCCGACGCCCTGAAAGCCGCACTGGCTGACAACGCCGCCCGCGCCGCAGCGCCCGCCAACGACGTGCCACTCTCGCTGTGGGCCGCGCTGCTCGGCGCGCTCATTGGCGGCGCCATCCTCAACCTCATGCCCTGCGTGTTTCCGGTGCTGGCGATCAAGGTGCTGGCGTTTGCGAAACACGCCAACGACCGCGCCGCCCACCGCGCCAACGGCCTGGCCTACACCGCCGGCGTGGTGCTCTCGTTCCTGGCGCTGGGTGGCCTGCTGCTCGGCCTGCGCGCCGCGGGCGAGCAGCTGGGCTGGGGCTTCCAGCTGCAAAGCCCGGGCGTGGTGGCCGCGCTGGCCGTGCTGTTCACGCTGATCGGCCTGAACCTGGCCGGCCTGTTCGAATTCGGTCGCGTGCTGCCCAGCCGCGTGGCCAGCCTGCAGGCCAAAAACCCCACGACCGACGCCTTCCTCACCGGTGTGCTCGCCACGGCCATTGCCTCGCCCTGCACCGCGCCCTTCATGGGGGCCTCGCTGGGCCTGGCCGTCGGCCTGCCGGTGGCGCAGGCGCTCGCCGTGTTCGGCGCGCTCGGCCTGGGCATGGCCCTGCCTTACCTGGCCGCCAGCTGGTGGCCGGCCATTGCGCGCGCGCTGCCGCGCCCCGGCCCCTGGATGAACACCTTCCGCCAGCTCATGGCCTTTCCCATGTTCGCCACCGTGGTCTGGCTGCTCTGGGTGCTGGGGCACCAAAGCGGCATCGACGGCGCCGCCGCCCTGCTCATGCTGCTGGTGGTGCTGGCGCTGCTGGTGTGGGCGCTCGGCCTGCGGGGCAAGAGCCGCACCGTACTGGGGGCTTTGTCGCTCGCGGGCCTGCTGTGGCTGGGCTGGGTGATCGGTCCGCACGTGACGCGGATGCTGGAAACCAGCGCCGACGCCGAGGTCACCACCGCCGTGCAAGACGCGGGCTGGCAAGCCTGGAGCCCCGAGCGCCAGGCCACGCTGCTGGCCGAAGGCCGCCCGGTGTTCGTGGACTTCACCGCCGCCTGGTGCGTGACCTGCCAGTACAACAAACGCACCACCCTGGCCCATGCCGACGTGCTGGCAGACTTGGCCGCGAAAAACGTGGCGCTGCTGCGCGCCGACTGGACCCGCCGCGACCCCGCCGTGACAGCCGCGCTGGCCGCGCTGGGCCGCAACGGCGTGCCGGTGTACGCCATCCACAAGACCGGGCAGCCCAGCCAGGTGCTGTCTGAGCTCCTGAGCGTCGATGAAGTCCGCACCGCGCTTTCGAGACTCTGAGCCCCAGCGGCCACTGTGGCAGCGCCGCATGCCCGCTCACCACCAGACAGGCAGCCAAAGGGCGATCACCCCGTAGGCTGCCCGCGCTTGGCCAGCAGGGCCCGCCCCACGCGCGAACCGCTCGGGCGGCCCAGGTGCTCGCTGATGAACCGACCGGCGTCCACCAGCGCGTCCAGCTCGATGCCGGTGTCAATGCCCATGCCGTGCAACAGATACACCACGTCTTCGGTGGCCACGTTGCCGGTGGCGCCCTTGGCATACGGGCAGCCGCCGAGCCCGGCCACCGACGACTGGAAGTTCCACACCCCCAGCTCCAGCGCGGCCAGCGTGTTGGACAGCGCCTGGCCGTAGGTGTCGTGGAAATGGCCGCTGATGTGATCGATGTGAAAGTGCTTCAGCGTCGCCTCGATGGCCGCCTGCACGCGCCTGGGCGTGCCCACGCCGATGGTGTCGGCCACGTCCACGCGCTGCACGCCGATGCCTTTCATCAACCCTGCCAGATAGGCCACGCGCTCGGGCGCGATGTCGCCTTCGTACGGGCAACCGACGGTGCAGCTCATGGCGCCGCGCACCGCAATGCCGGCCGCCTGGGCGGCGGCGACCACGGGCGCAAAGCGCTCGATGCTTTCGGCGATGGAGCAGTTGATGTTCTTCTGGCTGAAAGCCTCGCTGGCGGCACCGAACACCACGATTTCGTCGGGCTGGTCGAGCAGCGCCGCCTCGAAGCCCTTGAGGTTGGGTGTGAGCACCGAGTAGCGCACACCGCTCTGGCGCGTGATGCCCTGCATCACCGCGTGGTTGTCGGCCATCTGCGGCACCCACTTGGGGCTCACGTAACTGGTGACCTCGATCTCTTTCAGGCCGGCCGCCTGCAGGCGCTGCACCAGTTCGATCTTGACCGCCGCGGGCACCGGCTGCTTTTCATTCTGCAGGCCGTCGCGCGGGCCGACGTCGATGAGGCGGACTTTT
>PNMN01000145.1 GCA_013823655.1 Comamonadaceae bacterium
TGTATCGCCCTCAGAGCTGCTGAGAATGGCTCTGGCGCAGGTGCTGGACACACCTGCAACGCTGAAGCGGGAGACGGCAGTCAGGCCGCCATGGAAGAGGCCACGCGATCGGACACGGCTGTGCCTGCGCATGGGGCAGGAGGAGGCCGCAGCCACGATGGCAGCGGCCAAGCGGGCCGGGATGAGTCCTGGCGACTACGTGGCCGGTCTGGTGGCGGGCGTACCCGTCCTATTGAACGGGGGAGGGCGGTCAGACCACATCGCGGCGCTCACCACCTCGAATGCCCACGTCGCCAACCTCAGTCGCAACATCTACACCCTCACGCGTTTCCTGACCCTGGCCAACGTGGAGCAAGCGAGGGTCTACCGCGACATGCTCGACACGTTGAACGGTGATGTTCGTCGGCACCTGATGCTGGCGTCCAGTGTGCTGGCCGAATTGGGGAGAACAGGGAGATCAACGCAGCACAGTGAATCCCGACGGAGGTAGCTCGTATTCGTCGGGCATCTACCCACCAGGGTCGGTCGTCACCACAACGTCAACTACCGGTTTGCAGCGGGAGCTGTCTGTTGAAGCCGAAGGGCGAGTGCACGATGTACGACGCTTTGCTGTCGTTCGGTTTGGCGCCTGATGAATAAAGATAGAAGCCGCAGTGCTTGGCACTGCGGCTTCAGGGCTGCAAGAAGAACTTTGAGGGGTGTCAGGTCACTTGATGAAGCGCACCTGCTGGTTGATGCGCTCCAGGATCGGCTTCTTCTTCTCATTGAAGACCGCCTTGTTTTCCTCGATCAGGTTCTTGCCCTTGGTGTCGATGGAGATGATCAGCGGGCCAAACTCCTTGACGCGGTTGACCCACAGGGTCTCGGGCATGCCCAGATCGGTCCACTCGGCCGCCTCGATCTTCTCGACCTGCGTGGCGGCCAGCACTGCGCAGCCGCCGGGGAAGATGGCGTGCACCGCCTTGTTCTCCAGGCAGCCCTGCTGCGTCTCGGGCCCCATGCCTCCCTTGCCCACGATCAGCTTCACGCCCGTCTGCTCGATGAAGGCCTTCTCGAACTTCTCCATGCGCATGCTGGTGGTCGGGCCGATGGAGACCATCTCATACTCGCCGTCGTCCTTCTGGCGCACGATGGGGCCGGCGTGGAAGATGGCGCCGCCCTGGAGCTGCACCGGCAGTTCGCGGCCCTGCTCGATCAGGCGGCGGTGCGCCACGTCGCGACAGGTCACCAGGGTGCCGGTGAGGTAGACCACGTCGCCGATGTTCAGGGCTTCGAGATCTTCGTCCCGGATGGGGGTGGTGAGGATTTTTTTCACAGCTTGAATCCTTCGTGCGAAATGACTTCGTGCGTCATGTCCGCGTTGATCTTGATGCGGCCGCGGCGGTGTGCCCAGCAGCCGGTGGACACCGCGACGCCGATGGTGGACGGGTGGCGCGCGGACGATTCGATGTTCACGCCCATCACGCTGTTGTTGCCGGTCAGGCCTTGCGGGCCCAGGCCCAGTTCGTTCAAGCCATCGGCCAGCAGCTCCTCCATGAGGGCGGCCTTTTCATTCGGGTTGCTGGACGTGACGGGCCGCAGGATCGCCTTCTTGGACAGGCGCGCCGCCGTCTCAACCGAGGTGGACACGCCCACGCCCACCAGCAGCGGCGGGCAAGCATTGACACCACGCGAGGTGATCACGTCAAACACGAACTCGGCCACGCCTTCGTAGCCCTGGCCCGGCATCAACACCGTGGCCTTGCCCGGCAGCGTGCAGCCGCCGCCGGCCATGTAGACGTCGATGGTCACGCTGTCGTCGTTGGGCACGATCTCCCAGTCCAGCCATGGAATCTTGCTGCCGGTGTTGGTGCCGGTGTTCTTCTCTTCGAAGGTCTCCACCGCGTTGTGGCGCAACGGGCCCATGCGGGTGGCCCCGGCGGTGGCTTCTTGAAGGATGCCCTCCAACTCGCCCAGCAGCGGGAACTTGGCCCCGGCCGTGAGGAAGTACTGGATCACACCGGTGTCCTGGCAGCTGGGGCGGTCCAGCTTGTCGGCCGCTTCCTGGTTCTGCCGCATCGACTCGTAGACCTCTTTGGCGAGGAAGTTGACTTCCTTCTCACGCAGTTCGCCGAGCTTCTGGGTGACGTCGGTGGGCAGGCGCTTGCCGATGTGGGAGGTGAATTTCGCCAGCAGATCGGTCAGATCGGCGACAGCGGCGGCTTTGTCCACGGAGGGCTCCTGTGTGGGGGTGGGGGTGTTCACTCGATGACGACTTTGGCGTCTTTCACCAGCTTGCCGAACTTCTCGGTCTCGCTGGCGATCTGCTGCGCCATCTGGGCGCTGGTGTTGCCGATGGGTTCGGCGCCGATGTCGGCCATCTTGGCTTTGAACTCGGGCGACTGGATGATCTTGACCATCTCGGTATTCAGGCGCGCCACGATGTCCTTGGGCGTGGCCGCAGGGGCCAGCACGCCGAACCAGGTGCCGATGTTGAAGCCCTTGAGGCCGGCCTCTTCGAGCGTGGGCACGTCGGGCAGCGCGGCCGAGCGCTTGGCGGTGGTCACGGCCAGCGGACGCAGCTTGCCGGCCTTGATGTGCGGCAGCACCGGCGTGATGGTGTCAAAGCTCATCAGGATCTGACCGCCCAGCAGGTCGGTGGAGAGCGGGCCGCTGCCTTTGTAGGGGATGTGGATCACATCGGTGCTGGTGAGGTTCTGGAACTGCGTGCCGATCAAGTGCTGCGCCGTGCCGTTGCCGTTGGAGCCGAAGGCGTATTTGCCCGGGGCGGGCTTGATCATGGCCAGCAGCTCGGCCACGTTTTTGGCGGGTGTGCTGGCGTTCACCACTAGCACGTTGGGCACCAGGGCCACGGTGGTGACGGGCGCGAGGTCTTTCGAGAAGTCGTAGGGCAGCTTCTTGTAGACGGCGGGGGCGATGGTGTGGTGCACCGCGCCCATGAGCAGGGTGTGGCCGTCGGGCTTGGCCTTGGCCACGTAGTCGGCGCCGATGGTGGCGCCGGCGCCCGGTTTGCTTTCCACAATGACCGGCTGGCCCAGCGCCTGCGAGAGCTTGTCGGCCAGCGCGCGGGCCAGCACATCGGTGGTGCCGCCGGCCGCAAAGGGCACGACCAGGCTGATCGGCTTGCTCGGGAAGGCTTGCGCCATGGCGCTGCCGCCGGACACGGCCAGGGTCAGGGCCATCGCTTGCACGACGCGGCGGCGGGAAAAGGTTTGAACGGCTTTCATACTTGTCTCCAAAAATGGCGCGGGATGCGCTCTGGTGGACCGAACTGTAGGAGTCCGGCGACATGCCGAATCACCCAAAAAGTGAATCCGGCGTGAACTTCAAATCAACAATCAACGGGGTTCAATCCACCTGTGCGATGCGCAGCAGGTTGGTGCTGCCCGGGGTGCCGAAGGGCACACCCGCAGCGATCACCAGCGTCTGACCCGGAACCGCAAAGCCCAGGGTCTTGGCGGTGTCCACGGCCAAGCGGGTCATGCCGTCCACGTCGGGCACGTCCGGGCTGAGAACCGGCATCACGCCCCACACCGGGCTGAGGCGGCGCGCCGTACTGGCGCGCGGTGTGATGCCCAGGATGCTGGCGCGCGGGCGCTCGCGCGCCATGCGCAAAGCCGAAGAGCCGGAGCTGGTGTAGGCCACCAGGGCGGCCACATCGAGCAGGCCGGCCACTGAGCGCGCGGCCCAGCCGATGGCGTCGGCCGTGTTGGCCGCGGGCGGTGTGTGCGAGGCGTCGATGGCCTCGCGGTACTGCGGGTCGGCCTCGGTCTGGGCAATGATGCGGTCCATCATCGCCACCGATTCCACTGGGTATTTCCCAGACGCCGATTCGGCCGACAGCATCACGGCGTCTGCGCCGTCGTAGATGGCGGTGGCCACGTCGGAGGCTTCGGCGCGCGTGGGCACCGGCGCGCTGACCATCGACTCCAGCATCTGCGTCGCCACGATCACCGGCAGGCCGCGCTGGCGGCAGGCGCGCACGATGCGCTTCTGGATCGCGGGCACCTGCTCGGCTGGCATCTCCACGCCCAGGTCGCCGCGCGCCACCATCACCGCGTCGGTCACGTCGAGGATCGCGTCCAGGCTGTGGATGGCGGCGGGTTTCTCCAGCTTGGCAACGATGCCAGCACGGCCCTGCACGATGGCCTTCACCTCTTCGATGTCGGCCGCGCGCTGCACGAACGAGAGCGCGATCCAGTCCACGCCCAGGCTGAGACCGAAGTCCAGGTCGGCGCGGTCCTTGGCCGTCAGGGCCGAGAGGGGCAGCACCACGCCCGGCACGTTCACGCCCTTGCGGTCTGACAGCGGGCCGCCGTTGAGCACGCGCGTCTCGGCAAAGTCCGGCCCGCAGCGTTCCACCACCAGGCGCAGCCGGCCGTCGTCCAGCAGCAGCTCGGCGCCGGGCTGCAGCGCGGCAAAGATCTCGGGGTGCGGCAGGGGCGCGCGGGTCGCGTCGCCCGGTGTGGATCGGTCCAGGTCGAGACGGAAGGACTCGCCCTCCACCAGAGTCACCGGTCCGTTCGCAAAAGTGCCGACGCGCAGCTTGGGGCCTTGCAGATCCAGCAGCACGCCGATGGGGCGGCCCAGGTCGGCTTCGATGCCGCGGATGAGTTCGAGGCGCTGCTGGTGGTCGGCGTGCGTGCCGTGGCTGAAGTTGAGCCGGAACACGTCGGCCCCGGCCTGCACCAGGGCTTCGATGGTGGTGCGGTCGGCGCTGGCGGGGCCCAGCGTGGCGACGATCTTGGCGTTGCAGGGGCGGTTCATTCAAGGGGCCTCGGTTGGGGGGCTGTCGATGACGATGGCCCGGAAGTCGTTCACATTGGTCAGGGTCGGGCCGGTGATCACCGCGTCGCCCAGCGCTTCAAAAAAGCCGTGGCCGTCGTTGGCGTCCAGCCGTTCGCGCGGGTTCAGGCCCAGCGCCCAGGCGCGGTCCAGCGTATCGGGCCCGATGAGAGCACCGGCGATCTCTTCCTGGCCGTCGACGCCGTCGGTGTCGCCCGCCAGCGCATGGATGCCGGGCTCGCCTCGCAGCGCCACGGCCAGCGCCAGGAGGAACTCCACGTTGCGGCCGCCGCGCCCCTGGCCCTTCAGCGTGACCGTGGTTTCGCCACCGGAGAGCAGCACGCAGGGGCTCTGGAACGGCTGGCCCCGGCGCACCGTCTGCAGCGCGATGCCGGCCAGCGCCTTGGCCACGTCGCGCGCTTCGCCTTCGATGGCATCACCCAGGATGTGGGCATGCAAGCCCGCTTGTCGAGCGACAGCGGCTGCGGCCTCCAGCGCTCTCTGCGGCGTGGCGATGAAGTGGGTGTCGATGCGCGGCAGGCGCAGATCGCCGGGCTTGAGCGATTCGCCGTCGCCGCTTTCCAGCCAGGCCAGCGCGGTCGGCGGCACGCGGATGCGGTAGCGCCGCAGGATGGCGAGTGCATCGGCGCAAGTGGTCGGGTCGGGCACGGTGGGGCCTGAGGCGATGTCGATCGGGTCGTCGCCCGGCACATCGGAGAGCAACAGGTTGAGCACACGCGCCGGGTGGCAGGCGGCGGCCAGGCGACCGCCCTGGATGGCCGAAAGGTGGCGCCGCACACAGTTCATCTCGGTGATGCTGGCGCCGCTGGCAAGCAGGGCCTGGTTCAGCGCCTGCAGGTCCGCCAGCGTGAGCCCTGGCAGCGGCAACGGCAACAGCGCCGATCCACCGCCAGAGATCAGGCACAGCACCAGGTCGTCGGCACCAAGACCTTGAACCGTCTGCAGCAGCCGAGCGGCCGCTTCTTCACCTGCCGCATCGGGCACCGGGTGCGCCGCCTCAACGATCTCGATGCGTTCGCAGGGCACGGCGTAGCCGTAGCGCGTGACCACCAGACCGGACAACGGGCCAGGCCAGTGCTGCTCCACCGCGCGCGCCATGGCGGCCGACGCCTTGCCCGCGCCGATCACCACCAGCCGGCCTTTGGGCGCCGGGGGCAGCAACGGCGGCACGCACAGCGCGGGCTGAGCGGCGGCGATGGCGGCATCGAACATGCGGCGCAGCAACCGCTGGGTATCGGTCGGTTTCATGGCGTGTACCCGATACCGGTTCAAACGCCCGCTGATGCGACGGGCTTGAGCACGGTGCTTGTATGCGGGGCATCTCCCTCGTACAGCCCGTGCAGGTCTTCAGGATCGGTCTTGCCGTCGAGCACCTGCTCCAGGCGCTCGCGGTCCACCGAGCCGACCCAACGGGCGATGGCCACGGTGCCGACGGCGTTGCCGATGGTGTTGGTGATGGCACGGGCTTCCGACATGAAGCGGTCCACCCCCAGCAACAGCACCATGCCGGCGACCGGGATCTTGCCCATCGACGCCAGCGTGGCCGCCAGCGTGATGAAGCCCGATCCGGTCACACCAGCAGAGCCTTTCGAGGTTAGCAGCAGCACGCCGAGCACCACCAGCTGGTCGGTCAGCGTCAATGGTGTGTTGGTGGCCTGGGCAATGAAGATCGCCGCCATCGTGTAGTAGATGCATTGGCCGTCGGGATTGAAGGTCAGCCCGGACGGCACCACCAGGCCGACCACCGGTTTGGAGACACCCGCGTTCTCCAGCTTGCGCATGAGCTGCGGCACCACCGATTCGGACGAACTGGTGCCCAGCACGGTGAACAGCTCGTCCTTGATGTATTTGAGGAACTTCCAGAGGCTGAAGCCGCTGAGACGCGCGATGCCACCGAGCACGATGGTCACGAACAGAAAGCAGGTGATGTACATCGTGCCCATCAGCTTGCCCAGTGAGACCACCGATCCCAGCCCGTACTTGCCGACGGTGAACGCCATGGCGCCAAAGGCGGCGATGGGCGCCAGCCGCATGATCATGCCGACGATGGAAAACACGCCGTGGGTGAACGAGTCGAGCAGGTCCACCACAGGCCTGGCGCGTGGGCCGATGTGCGAGAGCGCCACGCCAAAGAAGGTCGCGAAGACCAGGATCTGCAGGATGTCGTTCTTGGCGAGCGCGTCCACGATGCTGGTGGGCACCAGATGGAGCATGAAGTCCACAAAGCCAGCGGGCTTGGTGGAGGTGGCCGTGTAGTTGGCGATGGCCGTGGTGTCGAGCTGGGCCGCGTCGATGTTCATGCCCTCGCCGGGGCGCACCAGGTTCACCACCACCAGGCCCAGCACCAGCGCAAACGTGGAGAGCACCTCAAAGTAGATCAGGGCGCGCACACCGACGCGGCCCAGTTCCTTCATGTTCTCCATGCGCGCAATGCCCAGCACCACCGTGGCAAAGATGATGGGCGCAAACACCATCTTGATGAGCTTGATGAACACGTCGCCCAGGGGCTTGAGGTCGCTGCCAAGCTGGGGCCAGAAGAAGCCCAGCGCCACACCGGCGAACACGCCGATCAGGACCTGGACGTAGAGTTTTCCGAAGAAGCGGCGCATGGCGGAACTCCTGAGTGAGGGACGGACGCAAAAAGGCCTCGCGCCAGTGCGAGATGACTGGCTCGGAATGGAGCGGGCGCCGGACGCGCCGCTGGGACGGAATGAAGAACCAACGCGCAAGACCGGGCAGCTGCCGGCCTTGCGTGTTCAGCCTGTCAGCAGATCAGGCGGCTTTGCGCAGTGCGCTGGCCTTGAGCAGGTCGCACACCGCCTGCGTGACCTGGGCCGTGGTGGCCTTGCCACCCAGGTCGCCGGTGTGCAGCGCGGGGTTGGCGGTGACCTGTTCGATCGCGCTCATCAGGCGCTTGGCGGCGTCGAATTCGCCCAGGTGTTCGAGCAGCATCACGCAGCTCCAGAAGGTGCCCACCGGGTTCGCCAGCCCCTTGCCCATGATGTCGAAGGCCGAGCCGTGGATGGGTTCGAACATGCTGGGGTAGCGGCGCTCGGGGTCGATGTTGCCGGTGGGTGCGATGCCCAGGCTGCC
>PNMN01000146.1 GCA_013823655.1 Comamonadaceae bacterium
GCCTCGGCCTGCGCCACGGCGGCCTGCCGGTTGTCCTTGCCGGTCTGCACCACACTGGCCAGGTCGTCCACCGTGTAGAGGTAGACGTCCGACAGGCCTTTGACTTCCAGCTCAATGTCGCGCGGCACGGCCAGATCGACCATGAACATGGGGCGGTGACGGCGTTTTTCAACGCCCGCTCGACCGCGCCCAGGCCGATGATGGGCAGCGTGCTGGCGGTGCAGCTGACCACCGCGTCGAACTCGTGCAGGCGCTCCGGGATGTCGGCCAGGCGGATGACCTGGGCGCCGAAGCGCGCGGCCAGCGCCTCGCCACGCTCCAGCGTGCGGTTGGCGATGGCCATGCTCTTGGGCGTCTTGGCGGCAAAGTGCGTGGCGGCCAGTTCGATCATCTCGCCCGCGCCGACGAACAGCACCTTGATGTCTTTCAGGTCTTCGAACAGCTGGCTGGCCAGGCGCACGGCGGCGGCGGTCATGCTGATCGAGTGGGCGCCGATTTCGGTCGAGCTGCGCACCTGCTTGGCGACCGCGAAGGAGCGCTGGAACAGCTGGTGCAGCGTGGTGCCCAGGGCGCCGGCTTGGTCGGCGGCGCGCACGGCGTCCTTCATCTGGCCCAGGATCTGGGCCTCGCCCAGCACCATGCTGTCCAGGCCGCTGGCGACGCGGAAGGCGTGGCGCGCGGCCTCACCTTCGCGCAGGATGTAGGCGTGGTCTTTCAGCACATGGGTGCTGACGCCACCGGTCTGTGCCAGCCAGTCCAGCGTGGGTTCCACCGCCGACTGTTCACCCGCCGCGTAGATCTCGGTGCGGTTGCAGGTGGACAGCAGGGTGGCCTCGGGCTGGCGCGCCAGACTCTGGCGGTAGCCGTGCAGCGTGGGCTGGATCTGGTCGAGCGCAAACGCGAAACGGCCCCGCAAATCCAGCGGAGCCGTGTGATGGTTGATGCCGAGGGCCCAGACAGACATGTCGCCGATTATAAAATTGCCCGCCCGAAGACGAACCATCGCATACCCCATGACCTTTCTGGCCCTGATCGGGCACCTGCTCAACTTCATGGCGCCCGCGCTCGTCATGGCTTTGCTGCTGTGGGGCGCGCCCCGCCTGTGGCCCAAAGCCAGGGCCGGGCGCTGGACGCCGCGCACCGAGTTGCTGGCGCTGTCTGGCCTGGGTGTGGCGGTGCTGCTGGCCGGGTTGATCGTCTTCGGGCGCGACGCCAAGATGCTCACCTACGCCGCACTGGTGCTGGCGCAGGGCACATTGAGCTGGTGGGTGCGCGGTCGCTGAACCTGGTGTGGAGTCGCCTGGCCTTCAGTCCGGCGCAAACAGATCGACGCGGTCGGTGATCAGCCCGTCAATGCCGAGCGCCAACAAGCGCTCGACCGCAGCGGGCTGGTTGACGGTGTAGGCCAGGGCGCGCATGCCGGCCCCGTGCGCGGCGTCCATCACGCCCTTGTCCCACAGTGCCTGCTCACAGATCACCGCCACGCAGTCCAGGGTCCTGGCCGTTTCCAGCCAGCCATCCCACAGAGTTTCCAGCAACAGGCCGCGTGGCAACTGCGGGGCGGTGGCGCGCGCGCCGAGCAGGGCGTCGGTTTCGAACGAGGTGAGCAAGGGAGGTGCGCCGCTGGATGCCGCCCAGAGGCGCGTCGCCTCGCGGCCCACCGCCGCACCGGTGAGCTGCGCCAGGCCGGGGCTGGGCTTGATCTCGATGTTCAGGTGAAACCGGTTGGCCAGGCAGTAGCGCGCCACCGCTTCCAGCGTCGCCAGCGGTTCCCCGGCGTACGTCCGCGAATGCCAGCCGCCGGCGTCGAGCTGGCTCAAGGCCGCCCAGGTTTGGGCGCCGCCCAGGCCCTGCCCGCTGGTGGTGCGCTCCAGCGTGTGATCGTGCAGCAGGAACACCGCGCCGTCCGAACTCAGCTTGGCGTCGCACTCAAACATGCGGTAACCGTGTTGCGCGCCCAGGCGAAAAGCCGCCAGCGTGTTCTCCGGGGCGAGCTTGCCGGCGCCCCGGTGGGCGATCCAGCGCGGGTAGGGCCAGGGACGGAGCGGGGCGGTCACAGGCGGACCCCTGTCTGGCCGTCAAACCAGTGCAGCCGGTCTTCGCGCGGCTTTGCAAACACCGTGCTGCCCACCGCTGGCGCGCCCTGGTCTTCGTGGGTGCGGATGATCAGCGCCTCGTCGCCCAGGCGGGTGTGGATCAGGCGCTCTGCGCCCAGCATTTCCACTGTTTCCACCCGCAGCGCCCAGCCTTCGGAGGCCAGGTCGATGTGCTCGGGCCGGATGCCCATGGTGCAGCCCGACCGTGCGCCCGGCGCGTGCTGCAGCAGGTTCATCGGCGGCGAGCCCATGAAGCTGGCGACGAAGGTGGTGGCCGGGCGGGCATAGACCTCTTCGGGGGTGCCGAACTGTTCCATGCGGCCCGCGTTCATCACGATCATGCGCTGCGCCAGGGTCATGGCTTCCACCTGGTCGTGGGTGACGAAGAGCGAGGTGATGCCCAGCTCGCGGTGCAGCTTTTGAATTTCGATGCGCGTCTGCGCGCGCAGCTTGGCGTCCAGGTTGGACAGCGGTTCGTCGAACAGAAAGACTTGCGGCTGGCGCACGATGGCGCGTCCCATGGCCACGCGCTGGCGCTGTCCGCCCGAGAGCTGGCGCGGTTTGCGTTGCAGCAGGGGGGTGAGCTCCAGCGTTGCTGCCGCCTTCTCCACGCGGGCCTTCACCTCGGCCTCGGGCAGCTTGCGGATGCGCAGCCCGTAGGCCATGTTCTCGAAGACGTTGAAGTGCGGGTACAGGGCGTAGTTCTGGAACACCATGGCGATGTCGCGCTCGGGCGGCTCCAGCTGGTTCACCACGCGTGCGCCAATGGCGATTTCGCCACCGGAAATGGTTTCCAGCCCGGCCACCATGCGCAGCAGGGTGCTCTTGCCGCAGCCGCTGGGACCGACGATGACGACGAACTCGCCGTCGTTCACCTCGGCGCTCACGCCGTGGATCACCGGCACCGTCTGGGCACCGCTGCCGTAGTGTTTGGTGAGGTGGCGAAATGAGATCGAAGCCATGTGGTGTGGTGCTTTCTATTTTTCGGAATCCACCAGGCCCTTGACGAACCAGCGCCGCATCAGCACCACCACCAGCGCCGGGGGCAGCACCGCCAGCAGCGTGGTGGCCATCACTTTGGGCCAGTCGGTGGTGGCGTCGCCGCTGCCGATCATCTTGGTGATGCCGACCACGATGGTGTCGAGCCGGTTGTCGGTGGTGATCAGCAGCGGCCACAGGTACTGGTTCCAGCCGTAGATGAACAAAATGACCGACAGGGCCGCGATGTTCGTGGCCGACAGGGGCAGCACCACGTCCTTGAAAAACCGCAGCGGTCCGGCGCCGTCGATGCGCGCGGCTTCCAGCAACTCGTCTGGAATGGTCATGAAGAATTGCCGGAACAGCAGCGTGCCGGTGGCCGACGCGATCAGAGGGATGGTCAACCCCGCCATGCTGTTGATCATGCCGAGTTGGGTCACGACCTCGTAGGTCGGGATGATGCGCACTTCCACCGGCAGCATCAGCGTCAGGAAAATCAGCCAGAACGCGGTCATGCGACCGGGGAAACGGAAGAACACCACCGCGTAGGCCGACAGGAGGGACACCACAATTTTGCCGCCGGTGATGATCAGCGCCATCAGCAGGCTGTTCCACATCATGTGCCACACCGGCGGCGAGAGGTAGGTGCCGCTCAGGCCCGCCAGCAGCACCTGGTGGTAGTTGGCCAGCCCCGTCGGCCCGGGCAGCAAGGGCATGGGGGCTTGCGCCACGTCGATCGGCGTCAGGGTGGACGCCACGAACGCGATGTAGAGCGGGAATGCCGTCAAGGCGATGCCCAGCCACAGCACCAGGTGCGCCAGCCAGTCGGTGCGTGCGGCGGACGCAGCGCGCTTGTTCACGGGCTGGACGGGGAGCGAAACGGCTGTGTGCATCGGGTTCTTGGGGGTCGGTCTGCCAGGCTGGCGTCAGGCGTAATGCACCCGCCGCTCGATGAACTTGAACTGGATCACCGTCAGCAAGATCACGATCGTCATCAGCACCACCGACTGCGCCGCCGAGCCGCCCAGGTCCAGGTTGTGCACGCCGTCCTTGTACACCTTGTACACCAGCGTTTCCGTGGCCACCGCCGGGCCGCCCTGGGTGACGGCGTGGATCACGCCGAAGGTGTCGAAGAAGGCATAAACCAGGTTGACCACCAGCAGGAAGAAGGTGGTGGGCGAGAGCAGCGGGAAGATGATGGTCCAGAAGCGCCGCATGGCCCGCGCGCCGTCGATCGCCGCCGCTTCGAGCAAGGACTTCGGAATCGCTTGCAGCCCAGCCAGGAAGAACAGGAAGTTGTAGGCCACCTGTTTCCAGGCCGAGGCCAGGATCACCAGCCACATGGCGTCGCTGCCGTCCAGCGTCGGGTTCCAGTCCACGCCCAGCGCCTTCAGCCACCAGGCCAGCACGCCGATCGAGGGGTTGAACATGAACAGCCACAGCACGCCCGCCACGGCCGGCGCAATGGCGTAGGGGATCAGCATCGCGGTGGTGTAGGCGGTGCCGCCGCGCACCACGCGGTCGGCCATCACCGCCAGCCACAGCGCTGGCACCATGGCCAGCAGGGTCACGGCGGTCGAAAAGTACAAGGTGCGCCAGATGGCGTCCAGGTAGGCCGGGTCCTGGAACAGTGTGACGAAGTTCTCCAGCCCGACGAAGCTGACCTGCTGGCCGAACGGGTCCTGCATCTGCAGCGACATCAGCAGCGCCTGCGCCCCGGGCCAGAAAAAGAACACCAGCGTCACCACCACTTGTGGCAGCAGCAGCAGGTAGGGCAGTCCCTGGTGCGGGAAGATGACGCGGCGTTCCATGAATGGGCGGTGCAGGTGCGGTAACGGCTGAGATCAGTTGGCGTTGCTGCGCTCGAAGGCGCGCAGCAAGGCGTTGCCACGGCGCTCAAAGTTTTGCATCGCCACGGTGGCGGTCTGTCGTCCTTGCAGCGCACGCTCCACTTCCTCGTGGTAGACGTCGCGGATCTCGGTCCAGCGGCCAAACCGGTAGCCGTTGGTGTGGGCACCCTGTTTGGCCGAAATCAGCGACAGGACGGGCACGTCGCGCCCCGGGTTTTTGGCGAAGAAGCCTTCATCCTGCATGGCCTTGAAGGCGGTGTTGGTGGCGGGCAGGAAGCCGGTGGTCTTGGCCCACTCGCTCATCACGGGGTCCGAGCGCAGGAAGTTCAGGAACTGGGCCACGCCGCGAAACTCCCGGTCGCTGCGGTTGGGCGCGTTGAACACCCACAGCGAGGCGCCGCCGATGGTGGTGGCGTACGGTGCTCCCTTGCTCTCGGGCCAGTGGGGCAACTGCCCGACGCCGAAGCCGAATTTGGCACCTTGCGCAATGGCGCCCAGACCACCCGAGCTTTGCGTGAGCATGGCGCACTCGCCGGAAATGAACTTGGCGGCCGCGTCGTTGCTGCGTCCGCCGTAGTCAAACCCCTTGTCTTTTTGCATGTCCACCAGGGTCTGCACCATCTTGATGTGCAGCGGGCTGTTGGCGACCTGCAGCGCAGCGCTCAGGCCGCTGCGGCCATTGTCCTGGGTGCCGATGGCCAGGTTGTGGCGCGAGCTGAACTGTTCCAGCATCACCCAGGCCAGCCAGGTGGTGGTGAAGCCGCAGGCGGCGGCGTTGGTGCTGCGAATTTTCTGCGCGGCGTTGATGACTTCAGGCCAGGTCCGGGGAGCCTGCTCGGGGTTCAGGCCGGCTTTCCTGAACGCGTCCTTGTTGTAGAACAGCATGGTGGTGGAGACGTTGAACGGCATCGACAGCAGATCGCCGTTCGGCAGGCCGTAGTAGCCGCGCGCCGGGGCGATGAAGTCGGCCGGGTTGAACTGCAGGCCGGCACGGCGGAACACGTCCGAGACCGGCACGATGGCACCTCGGGAGGCCATCATGTCGCCCGAACCGGCATCGAACATCTGCATGATGTGGGGCGGGTTGCCAGCGCGGTAGGCGGCCACGGCGGCGGCGCGCTGCTCCGGGTACTGGCCTTTGAACGACACCACCACGCGGTAGTCGCTCTGGGAGCGGTTGAAATCCTGGCCGAAGCGGCTGAGCAGCTCCCCGTTGGTGCCTGTCAGGCCCATCCAGAACTGGATTTCCGTGGGTGCCTGCGCTTGGGTCTGTGCGTGTGCGGGCGCGCTGACGAGCGCGGCCAGCGACAGGGCGCTGGCCAGGGAGAGCAGTCGATGAAATCGCTTTTGCATGAGGACTCCAGTGGTTGTGGGTGGTTCAGAAGCTGGCTGAAGATAAAGCGTTGGAGTGACGTTTTGGTGACACTTGGATGCCAGTTCGGAATCACCCGCATTGGGCTCCGGTGGTGAAACCGTGACAACGAGGGGTTTCCATGAGGCGGGCATGTGTATGTTGCACTGCGGTACCATCCCCGGTTCAGCGATTTTTGCTGATCGCACGCTCCCCACGATGAACGCCCCCACCCCGCTCTCGCTGCTCGAAACCGCCGCCGAGGGCGCCCCCCGTCTGCGCGAGATTCCCTACAACTACACCTCGTTTTCGGACCGGGAGATCGTGCTGCGGCTGCTGGGGTCCCGCGCCTGGAGCCTGCTGGACGAACTGCGGGGCGAGCGCCGCACCGGACGGTCGGCACGCATGTTGTACGAGGTGCTGGGCGACATCTGGGTGGTGCAGCGCAACCCCTACCTGCAAGACGACCTGCTGGACAACCCGAAACGCCGCGCCGCGCTGGTGGAGGCCTTGCACCACCGCCTGGGTGAGGTGCAGAAGCGCCGCACGCCGCAGGACGATGCCGTCCGCGACGCGTTGGTGGCCGAACTGCTCACCGCAGCCCGGGGCGCGGTGGACAGCTTTGCCCGCTCGTTTGAAGCGATGGCCGCACTGCGCCAGCGCGCCACCAAGGCGCTGCGAAAGCTCACCGCCAAGGACAACATCAAGTTCGACGGCCTGTCGCGCGTGTCGCACGTGACCGACGCCACCGACTGGCGTGTCGAATACCCGTTCGTGGTGCTCACGCCCGACACCGAGGCCGAGATGGCCGAACTGGTGCGCGGCTGTTTCGAACTGGGTCTGACCATCGTGCCGCGCGGCGGCGGCACCGGCTACACCGGCGGCGCCATCCCGCTGACCTGGAAAAGCGCGGTGATCAACACCGAGAAGCTCGAAGCCATGACCGAGGTGGAGTTCGTCGCCGTGCCCGGCCACGCCGAGCCGTTGCCCACGATCTGGACCGAAGCCGGCGTGGTGACGCAGCGCGTGGCCGATGCGGCCGAGCGCGCCGGCCATGTGTTCGCGGTGGACCCGACCTCGGCCGAGGCCTCGTGCGTCGGCGGCAACATCGCCATGAACGCGGGCGGCAAGAAGGCCGTGCTCTGGGGCACGGCGCTGGACAACCTGGTGAGCTGGCGCATGGTGACGCCGCAGGCGCAGTGGCTGGAAGTCACGCGCCTGGACCACAACTGCGGCAAGATCCACGACGCCGAGGTGGCCACCTTCGAACTGAAGTATTTCGAAGCCAACGGCAAGACGCACGTCCGCACCGAACAGCTGGTGATTCCGGGCTCGACTTTCCGCAAGGAAGGCCTGGGCAAGGACGTGACCGACAAGTTCCTGGCCGGCCTGCCGGGCATCCAGAAAGAAGGCTGCGACGGCCTGATCACCAGCGCGCGCTGGCTGGTGCACCGCATGCCGCAGCATGTGCGCACCGTGTGCCTGGAGTTCTTTGGCAACCCCAGGGACTGCGTGCCGTCCATCGTGGACATCAAGGACTTCATGTTCGCCGAGATGAAGCGCGAGGGCGGTGCCATTCTGGCCGGCCTGGAGCACCTGGACGACCGGTACCTG
>PNMN01000147.1 GCA_013823655.1 Comamonadaceae bacterium
CGATGCCCAGGCCCTCGCGCACCAGGCTCCAGTGGGCCACCGAGTGCTCGGCGTAGCAGCTGAAGTTGGCTTCGGTCAGGGGCAGGCCGTGCTGGCGCAGGTAGCCGAGATACTGGCCGCTGCGGTCGGAGCCCACGAAGGGCAGCTGCGCCGCCTCTTCCCCGGTGCGCGGGTGGCCGTGGATGCTGACCCAGTCTTCTGACGCATAGAAGCTGGCCGTGGCCTCGCGGATCAGCCGGGCGATCAGGTCTGGCTGTTCGGGCTTGACGTGGCGGATCGCGATGTCGGCTTCGCGCCGTTGCAGGTCGCTCAGCGCGTTGGTGGCGATCACCTCGATGGCAATGCCTGGTTCTCGTTCGCGCAGCCGCCGCACCAGTGGCGGCAGCAGGCTGGCGGCCACCATGTCGCTGGCCGAGACCGACACCACGCCGCCCACCGCCTGCGAGCGACCGGTGGCCGCCAGGCTCAGCGCCTCGGCGGCGCTGCCCATGGCGCGCGCGTGTTCCAGCAAATCCAGCCCGGTGGGAGTGAGCGCCATGGTCTTGCCCACGCGTTCGAACAGCGTCACGCCCATGCTGTGCTCGATGGCGGCCACCTGGCGGCTCAGGGTGGGCTGGGTCAGGCCGAGCTTGCGGGCGGCGGCCGAGAGCGAGCCGGTGTCGGCGGTTTCCAGAAACGCCCTGAGCTGGTTCCAGTCGAGCTGGTTCATGGGTTCTTCCATACGCAAATGCATGAGTTGTCTGCAATTTACCGCAATTCCCTGCGGCTTTGTGTATGGATAGCATCTGTGCTGCATCTGTGCTTATTGATCCGGCCCTGTGGAGTCAGAAGCCCATCACCCCGCCCCTCACCCCGACCCTCTCCCGCGAGCGGGAGAGGGAGTGAAGACAAAACCGCAAAACCGGGCCGAATCAATGGAACGTTGACGGACCTCTTTCCACCCTTTCCACCCCATGCCAACCCCTTCCCTGGCCCCGCCCGCCGTGGTTTCCTCTCCCGCTGTGCTGGCCGCTGCCGCCGCGCGCAAGGCCCGCTTCTGGGACCGGATCGCGCGCCAGTACGCGGCCGACCCGATTGCCGACCCGGCGGGCTACGAAGCCACACTGGAGCGCGTGCAGGGCCTGCTGTCGACGGAGCATGAGGTGCTCGAAATCGGCTGCGGCACCGGCAGCACCGCGTTGCGCCTGGCGCCTTTTGTCCGCCGCCTGCGGGCGACCGACGTGTCGGCCGAGATGATTGCGATTGCGCGCGACAAGCTGTCGGCCGCGCCGCTGCCGCAGCTGAGCTTTGAGGTGGCCGATGCCGACGTGCCGGTGGCTGCGCCGGGCACCCACGACGTGGTGCTGGCCTTCAATGTGCTGCACCTGGTGGACGATCTGGACCACGCGCTGGCGCTGGCGGTGCAGGCTTTGCGGCCGGGCGGCCTGCTGATCGCCAAGACGCCCTGCGTGGGCGAAATGAACCCGCTGATTTCCCGCCTGGCGCTGCCGCTGATGCGCGCCCTGGGCAAGGCGCCACCCGTGCTGTGCTTCAAGGCCCCGGCGCTGCAGGCGGCCATGACCCGGCAGGGCCTGGAGGTGCTGTCGGTGGAGCGCCACGGCACCCGGGGCAAAGACTTTCGCGTCTTCACCGTGGCCCGCAAGCCAGCCTGAAATCCCCCCTTCCTTCGCAGGCAGGGCGTTCGCCCGCCCGCCGGTGGCCGGTGCTTCTGCCCTGGCCGCAGACGCCACAGAGCGCAAGTTCGTTCGAAAGGGCGCGGGCAAGGCGTGGGGGTGCCATCCTTACAATCGTGGGCAACCGGAGCACACACATGAGCATCAAGAGCGACAGATGGATCCGCCGCATGGCCGAGCAGCACGGCATGATCGAGCCCTTCGAGCCGGGCCAGATCCGGCAGAACGCGGCCGGTGAAAAGATCGTCAGCTACGGCACCAGCAGCTACGGCTACGACATTCGCTGCGCGCCCGAATTCAAGGTCTTCACCAACATCCACAGCACGGTGGTGGACCCGAAGAACTTTGACCAAAACAGCTTCGTGGACATCAACAAAGACGTCTGCGTGATCCCGCCCAACAGCTTCGCGCTGGCGCGCACCCTGGAGTACTTCCGCATCCCGCGCAACGTGCTCACCATCTGCCTGGGCAAGAGCACCTACGCGCGCTGCGGCATCATCGTCAACGTGACGCCCTTCGAGCCCGAGTGGGAAGGTTTCGTGACGCTGGAGTTCAGCAACACCACGCCGCTGCCGGCCAAGATCTATGCCGGCGAAGGCTGCGCCCAGGTGCTGTTCTTCGAGAGCGACAAGGACGACGTTTGCGAGGTCAGTTACAAGGATCGGGGCGGCAAGTACCAGGGCCAGGTCGGCGTGACCTTGCCCAAGACCTGATTCCATTTCTAAATCATCCGTGTCGTTGTTGCTTCGCCTTGCCGTGCTGTAGCACTGTCTGCGGCTTCGCGCCTAGACACAAATGATTTGGAAATGGAATGAGCGTTCCAGACCCTTTCGCGCGTGCCCGATTGCAAACCCAAAGCCTGCTGACCCGGCTCGGGTTGCCCCTTCTTTCATGCTTTGGTATTCAAGATCTTGGGCGGTCTGGGTGTCAATCGGCCTGCACGCTGCGTGACACGGTGACACGGTGACACGCTCCGTGTGCCCCCGCCGCCGCCCTTGCGAGGAGAAGCGCCATGAAATGGGAAAACAACCGCCAGTCTGACCAGGTGGAGGACCGACGCTCATCGTCCGGCGGGGGCATGTTCGGTGGCGGTGCGGGCGGCGGACGCCGCGTGGGCGGGCGCAGCGTGGGGCTGGGCACGATCGTGATCGCGCTGCTGGCGGGCTGGATCTTCGGCATCAACCCGATGACGATCCTGGGTCTGCTGGGCGGTGGCGGCGGCCTGCTGTCCACGCAGGAACAGACCGCGCCCGCGCCGGTGCGTGCCGAGAAACCCAGCGACCCGATGGGCCAGTTCGTGGCCGCGGTGCTCGGTGGCACCGAAGACGTGTGGACCGCCCAGTTCCAACAGGCGGGCGCGCAGTACCAGAAGCCGCGCCTGGTGCTGTTTCGCGGCGCCACGCCCACCGCCTGCGGCACCGGCCAGTCGGCCATGGGGCCGTTTTATTGTCCGGGCGACCAGAAGGTCTACATCGACCTGGGCTTTTACGAGACCCTGCGCAGCCAGCTCGGCGCCCCGGGCGACTTCGCCCAGGCCTACGTGATCGCGCACGAAGTGGGCCACCATGTGCAGAACCTGATGGGCGTGACCGACCAGATGGAGCAGGCCCGCCGCCGCGTGAGCGAGCGCGAGTACAACGCCCTGTCGGTGCGCCTGGAGCTGCAGGCCGACTGCTTTGCCGGCATCTGGGCCCACCACAACCACAAGACCAACAACATCATCGAACCCGGAGACATCGATGAAGCGCTGAACGCTGCGGCCGCCATCGGCGACGATGCGTTGCAACGCAAGAGCCAGGGACAGATCGTGCCCGACAGCTTCACCCACGGCACCAGCGAACAGCGCCAGCGCTGGTTTCGCAAGGGCCTTGAAACCGGCAGCGTGAAGGCTTGCGATACCTTCAACGCGCGCAGTTTGTAGGCCCCCACGCTGCGCCGCTGCGCGGGTCGCTGCCCCCCGAGGGGGCTGATCCGCCTTGGGGCGGCCCGGCGGCGGATCGCTTGGCCTCTGCGCTGCGCGGGGCGCTTTGGGTGAAAAGCACCCAAAGTGCGACAATACCGGGTTAACGCGCCCCTGGCGGACGGCTTTGTTCCGCGCGCACTGCAATGACCCAATCCTTCTCCCAACTCTCTTTGTCTCCCCTGCTGGAGCGTGCCGTGGCCGAAATGGGCTACGAGAACATGACGCCGATCCAGGCGCAGGCCATTCCCGTGGTGCTGCAGGGGCGCGACGTGATGGGTGCCGCCCAGACCGGCACCGGCAAGACGGCGGCCTTCACGCTGCCGCTGCTGCAGCGCATGATGAAGCACGACAACGCGTCCACCTCGCCCGCGCGCCACCCGGTGCGCGCCCTGGTGCTGCTGCCTACGCGCGAGCTGGCCGACCAGGTGGCCGAGCAGGTCAGGCTCTACGCCAAGTACACCAACCTGCGCAGCACGGTGGTGTTTGGCGGCATGGACATGAAGCCGCAGACCGCAGAACTCAAGAAGGGTGTCGAGGTGCTGGTGGCCACGCCGGGCCGTTTGCTGGACCACATCGAGGCCAAGAACTGCGTGTTGAACCAGGTCGAGTACGTGGTGCTCGACGAGGCCGACCGCATGCTGGACATCGGCTTTCTGCCCGACCTGCAGCGCATCCTTTCTTTCCTGCCCAGGCAGCGCACCACGCTGCTGTTTTCGGCCACCTTCTCGCCCGAGATCAAGCGCCTGGCCAACAGCTACCTGCAGGACCCGGTGACGATCGAAGTGGCGCGCTCCAACGCCACCGCGTCCACCGTGGAGCAGCACTTCTACCGCGTGGACGACGACGACAAGCGCCCGGTGCTCAAGCAGATCCTGAAGGAGCGCGGCCTCAAACAGGCCTTTGTGTTCGTCAACAGCAAACTCGGCTGTGCGCGCCTGGCGCGCTCGCTGGAGCGCGAGGGCCTGAACACCACCGCCCTGCACGGCGACAAGAGCCAGGACGAGCGCCTGAAAGCGCTGGAAGCGTTCAAGAGCGGCGCGGTCGATCTGCTGGTGTGCACCGACGTGGCCGCGCGCGGCCTGGACATCAAGGACGTGCCTGCGGTGTTCAATTTCGACATCCCGTTCAACGCCGAAGACTACGTGCACCGCATCGGCCGCACCGGCCGCGCGGGCGCTTCCGGCCTGGCGGTGTCGTTTGTCAGCGGGCGCGACGCGCGCCTGATGGGCGACCTGGAAAAACTGCTGGGCAAGAAGCTCGAACTCGAAGCGCTGGAGCTGGAAGCCGACAAGCGCCCGGCCGGTCGTTTCAACGACGGCCAGCGCGCCTGGCAGCAGCCCGACGCGGGGCGCGAAGAGCGTGACATCCGCGAAAGCCGGGGCAGCCGTCCGGAGCGCGAATCGCGTGCACCCGTTGGCCGTCCGGCGCGCGCGCCGCGCGCACCGGCAGACCCGCTGTTCGACAAGCCCTACGAGTCCAGCCTGGCCGCCGAGGTCACACCGGCCTGGGAGTCGGCGCAGAAGCAGCCGACCAGCCGCGTTTCGCCCAACATCAAGACCCGCAAGAAGCTGCCGGCGCTCTTCAAGAGTGCGCCCACGCCCGAGCCGGAAAACGGCTGAGCGGGGTTCAGTTCGGTTTGCGGGCCTCTGGGCAGGGCACCGCGACGCGTTCGACACGGTCCGGCGTTTCACCCAGCCGTGCTGCGGTCAGGCAGCCTCCCCACACACAACCGGTGTCCAGCGCCAGCACGTCGGGGCGCTGCACGGCACCCAGCGTGGACCAGTGACCAAAGGCCACCGGCGTGCCTGCGGTGCGCCGCCCCGGCACCTCGAACCAGGGCATGAAGCCCTCGGGCGCGGCGTCGGCGCTGTCCTTGGTGTCGAACTCCATCACGCCATCGGCCGAGCAAAAGCGCAGCCGCGTGAGCGCGTTCACCACCACCCGCAGCCTGTGGTAGCCCTGCAGGCCGTCGTGCCAGCGATCCGGGCTGTTGCCGTACATGTTGTGCATCAGCACGCCCCAGTCGGGGCCGCGCAGCTCGCGCTCCAGCTCCCGGGCCAGGGCCAGGGTCTGTGCGGCGTCCCATTGCGGCAGCACGCCCGCGTGCACCAGCAGCCAGCCCTGGGTCTGCAGGGCGAGCGGACGGTGGCGCAGCCAGCGCAGCAGGGCCTCGCGCTCCGGCGCGTTCAGGATGTCTTGCACCGTGTCGCTGCGGTGCGGTTTGCGCACCCCGTGCGCCACCGCGAGCAGGTGCAGGTCGTGGTTGCCGAGCAGGCAGTGCGCTGCGCCCTCCAGCGCCATCAGGCGGCGCAGCACCGCGAGCGAGGCCGGGCCGCGGTTGACCAGATCACCGAGCAGGAACAGCGTGTCGCGGCTGGGTGAAAAGCCGAGCGTGTCGAGCAGCTGGCCCAGGGGTGCGTCGCAGCCCTGAACGTCGCCGATGAGGTAGGTTGCCATGCTGCGATTGTCCATCGCCCCTGCCGCGTTGTTGCCGCGTTCTCGGGAGCGCCATGTTTCTGAAGGACAATGCCGCGACACCATGGACGCGCTGCTGATTGTTTTTCTCACGCTGCTCAACGGTGCCTTTGCCATGTCGGAGCTGGCCCTGGCGTCCAGCCGCAAGGCCCGCCTGCTGGCGCTGGCCGAGGCCGGTGACAAGGGATCGAGGACCGCCCTGAAGCTGCTGGAGCACCCGACGCAGTTTCTGTCGTCGGTGCAGGTGGGCATCACCTCCATCGGCATGCTCAACGGCATCGTCGGCGAGGCCGCCTTCAGTGACGACGTGGCCGCCTGGTTGATCGGGTGGGGGTTGTCAGAAGGGACGTCCCAAGGGGTGGCCACCGGCATCGTGGTGGTGGTGATCACCTTCGTGACCATTGTCTTTGGCGAGCTGGTGCCCAAGCGCATCGGCCAGTTGTACCCCGAGACGGTGGCGCGCTGGGTGGCGCGGCCCATGGCTTTGGTGGCCCGGGTGGCCAAGCCCTTTGTGTGGCTGCTCACGCAAACCACGCAATGGGTGCTCAAGCTGCTGCGCATCGACAACCAGGGCCAGCAGCAGGTGACGGAAGAGGAAATCAACGCCAGCCTGGAAGAGGGCGTGGACGCCGGCATCATCGAGGCGCACGAACACCAGATGGTGCGCAATGTGTTTCTGCTCGACGACCGGCAGCTGATCTCCATCATGGTGCCGCGGTCCGACATTCAATGGCTCGATGCCGACGACACGCTGGAGCATGCGGTGCCCAAGGCCTGGTCGGCCGGGCATTCGTGGTACCCGGTGTGCCGCGGCGGGCTGGACGACGTGGTCGGCGTGATCCACCTGTCCGGTCTGCTCGCGCTGCGTGAAGAGGGCGCGGTCGGCACCATCGGCGCCCACGCGCTGCCGGCCACCTTCGTGCCCGAAACGCTCAGCGGCATGGAGCTGCTGGAGCAATTCCGAGAACGTGCCACGCGCATGGCCTTCGTGGTGGACGAGTACGGCGTGGTGCAGGGCCTGATGACGCCGCTGGACCTGCTCGAAGCCATCACCGGCGAACTCTCGCCCGAGCGTCCGGTGGACGCCTGGGCCACCCATTGCGATGACGGGTCGTGGCGCGTGGACGGCGCCATGCCGGTGGCCGAGCTCAAGGCGCGGCTGGGCATCGACGAACTGCCCGACGAGGACAAGGGCCGCTACAACACCGTGGCCGGTCTGATGCAGACCGTGGCCGGGCAGTTGCTGGCCCAGGGCGAACACGTGGACGTGGCGGGCTGGCGCTTCGAGGTGCTCAAGCTCGAAGGTCGGCGCATCGACCAGGTGCAGATACGGCGCGCCGCAGCTTCCTCAGCGTGAGGAAGCCGGCTGTGGGCGGTGCTCGAACAGCCAGTCTTTGAACGCCAGCGCTGCGGGCGAGAGCCGCTTGCCACGCGGGTACACCACGTGCCAGCGGCGGATCAGCGGAAACCCCAGCACATCGAGCAACACCAGCTCGCCCAGCGCCAGTTCCGACACCACGGTGGTGGCCGAGAGCACCGCCAGCCCCAGGCCACCGGCCACGGTCTGCTTGATGGCTTCGTTGCTGCCGACCTCCAGCCGGGTTTTCAGCGTGATGCCCTGGCTGGCGAAAAACTTCTCGGACGTGAGCCGGGTGCCGGAACCGGGCTCGCGCAGGATGAAGGGCTCGTTCTTCAGCCGCTGCGCTGACAGGCGCGGTTTGCCCACCAGCGGGTGATCT
>PNMN01000148.1 GCA_013823655.1 Comamonadaceae bacterium
TGCGCCTCTGCGTGGCCAGTTTCTTCAGTGTTCATGGGCATTTCCAGCGGATAGAGCGCGGTCAACTGCGGTTTCTAGGATCATTTGTGTCTAGGCGCGAAGCCGCAGACAGTGCTACAGCACGGCAAGGCGAAGCAACAACGACACGGATGATTTGGAAATGGAATCAGACGCCGGGCAGGTCGATCTCGAAGCGGGCACCCTGTCCCGGCGCGCTCTCGGCGCGCACCCGCCCGCCCATGCGTTCCACCGCCTTGTGCACCAGCGCCAGCCCGATGCCGGTGCCGGGGATCTGGTCCTGCCGGTGCAGGCGCTGGAACATGCCGAAGATGCGGTCGTGGTACTTCATGTCGAAGCCGATGCCCTGGTCGGCCACGCTCAGATGGACCCGGTCGCCCAGCGCCTGTGCCTCGATCCGGATCTGAGGCGCAGTGTTCGCTGGCGTGAACTTCAGGGCGTTGTCGATCAGGTTGCGCAGCACGATGGCCAGCCCCTGGGGATTGGCCTGGACCTTCAGGTCGTCGGCGATCTGCACGCTGAGCCGACCCTGACGCGCCTCGAGTTCGTCGCGGAACGGCACGGCCACCGCGCGAACGGTGGCGGCCAGGTCCACGGGCTCGATGTGCCCGGTCAGTTGCTGCAGGCGCGAATAGGCCAGCAGGTCGTTGACCAGCTGTGACATGTGCAGCGTTGCGCGCTGGATGCGCCGCAGGTACTCGCGGCCCTGCTGGTCGAGTTGCGCGGCGTGCTCTTCGAGCAGCAGCGAACTGAAGCCCTCGATGCCGCGCAGCGGCGTGCGCAGGTCGTGCGAGGCCGAGTAGGTGAAGGATTCCAGTTCGCGGTTGACGGTTTGCAGGCGTTGCACGCTCTCGTGCAGCTGTTGCGTGCGCTCTTCCACTTTGTGCTCCAGCTGCCCGGTCATTTCGTGCACCTGCGCAGCCATCTGGGAGCGCAACTGCATGTTCACCAGCATCTGGGCGAAGAGTTCCAGCAGCTTCAGCTCCTCATCGCCAAAGTTGCTCTTGGCTTGCACCGAGTCCAGACCGACAAAACCGAGACAGGTGTTGCCGTCCATCATGGGCTGCGCCAGCAGGCTGAGAATGCCCTGCGGTTCCAGGAAGTCCCTGAGGTCGCCCGGTGGCAGGGCCTGGACATCCGGTATGTTGATCTGCAGGCCTTGCTGCTGCGCTTGGAGCCAGTCCGGCAGCCGGTGCAGCGCAATGTCCTGCAGCTGGTCTTTCTGCGCCGTCACGCCGGGCGCGCACCATTCGTGGGTGTTGCTGGCGGTCTGGGCCTGCATGTCGTAGGCGAACAGGTACGCGCGGTCGGCACGGACGAAGCCGCCCACGTCGCCCAGCGCGGCGTCGATGGCCTGGTCCATCTGCTGCACCGGCAGGTTGATGAAGCGTGTCGCCAGGCGGAGCAGCAGCAGCACGAACTCGCTCAATCGCTCGCGGTCCTTGCGGCTGTTTTGCTGTTCGGTGGTGTCGCGCACCAGGAACATGCATTGCTCGCCACCCGGCAGCCAGGCCAGACGGGCGTTGAAATGGTGCGCACCATCCGGCAAATCCAGGCTGTAGTTCAGCTCCTGCGGCCCGGCCCTGCGGGCTTGGGCCATGAGGCCGCGCATTTGATCCACCAGCCCCGGCGGCATCACGTCGCCCATGGTTTTGCCAAGGAATTCGCCGGGTTGCCGGTACAGCCTGTCGTCCGACGCGGCCTTGTAAAACACGAACCGCTCTTGCCCGTCGACCAGAAACAGCATGTCCTTTATGACGTCGAAGACCTGCTCCAGGATCGCGCCCCGCTCCAGGGCGACCGCCTCCGCCTGCCGCAGTTCGGTCACGTCCAGGCAGGAACCGATGTAGCCGATGAAGCGGTGGTCGGCGTCGTGGCGCGGCCTGCCCTGTTCGTGCAGCCAGCGGTACTCGCCATCGTGGCGCCGCAGGCGGTATTCCATGCTGTAGGGTTCGCGCGCTTCGAAGGCGCTGTTGAACACCTGGGCGCAGCGCTCCCGGTCCTGCGGGTGCAGATCGTCGAGCCAGAAGGTTTCGCATTCGCTGCGCAGGTCGCGACCGGTGAAGTCCAGCCAGGGCTGGTTGAGCCAGTCGGTCTGCTGCTGGGCGTCCACCGTCCAGGCCAGGGAGGCGGAGGCGTTGGCCACCGTGTCGAGGTGTTTGAGCGTCTGCCGCTGGGCTTCTTCCAGGGCTTTGCGCTCGGTGATGTTGCGGTTGATCACCAGCACCGTGGGCGCCTCACCGATGGCCACCGGCTCCCGGCTGACCTGGGCCTCCCAGTGGCGCACGCCCTGCGGGCTCCGGTGGCTGAAGTACAGGATCTCCGGGATACCGGTTTCAAACACGCGTTGCAGGCAAGCCATCCACTGCCGGGTGACGTCGGGCGGTGTACCGAACTGCTCGAAGCTGCGCCCCAGCATGGCTTCAACCTTGACGCCGCTGGCCGCCTCCGCCGCAGGGTTCGCGTACAGCACACGGCCCGCCCGGTCGTAGCGCACGACCACGTCGGGCAGGTGAGCGCTCAGGGTCTGGAAGTGCCGCTCGCTGCGGGCCAGGGCGCGCACCGAACGGCCCATGCGCCAGGCGCCGTAGCCCATGACAGCGGCCAGCAGCAGCGTCAGTGCCACCACCAGCGGCAGGGTCGAACGCCAGCGTGCCAGAACCTGCGACACCGGCAGCGCATACACCACCACCAGGCGCTGGCCGCCGCGGGCCAGTTGCTGGTGCCCAACGATGCGCTCCACCCCGTCGATGACGGCGGTGACCTGCATCACACCGACCGGCTGGCGTGCCACGGCGGTGGCCACATGGCCGAACACGGTCAGGCCCTGCTCGCGCTCCACCAGGGGGTGGCGTGCGAGAACGGTGGTGGCACCCTGGTCTTCGATGCGAAACAGGCTCATGCTGCCCTTGGCGGGCAGCCCCTCGGAGGCAAAGCGCGCCAGCAGCGCGTCGCGCGAGAGGCGCAACTCGTAGAGCTGCCCGCCCCGGTCTGGCGGCTGGCGCCACCGCATCGGCAGATGCCAGCGCCCCTGGTCTTGCACGGCCAGGCCTGGCAGCCATTGGCCGGTGGGTTGCCCGGCCACAGCGGTGGCCTCGGGCGGCAAGCGCCGCAGGTCAAAAGGCAGGCTCAGGGCCTGAACCAGAGCGCCGGGCACAGCGGCTCCAGCGGAGCCAGGTCCGGTCGCGTCGCGCTCGCTGTCCATGATCGCCTGCGCCAGCCGCAGCGACTGCTCCAGCTCGGCGGCCAGGCGCTTGACTTCCCGCAGGGACTGGGCCTTGGCCAGGTCCAGCGTGGCCTCGCGCTGCACCCACAACAGGCCGGCCGAGAGCGCCAGCAGCAGCACGACGGCCAGGGTGGTGACCGCCACCAGCCAGCCCCTCTCGCGACCGATGCGGCGGTCCGGGGCCGGTGGGCTTGCCTGTTCCGCTGCCCCGTGTGCCGGGTTTTGAGTGCGTGCTTCCATCGGTCAGGGCAGTGCAAAGAAGTTGGCGCGCTCCGGGAAGGAGGAGCGCGCCCCAGTCTAGCCGGATCCATGGCGGCGCAAAGCCTGAAAAACCCGGTTCAGACGGGCGCTGTTTGGCGCCGCAGCACGGCGCCCCGGTCCGGCTACATGTTGCGCCGGTACTGGCCACCCACCTCGAACAGCGCGCCGGTGATCTGGCCCAGCGAGCAGCAGCGCACCGCGTCCATCAGCACCTCGAACACGTTGCGGTTCTCGATCACGGCCCGTTGCAGGCGCGCCAGTTGCACCGGCGCCTCGGCGGCGTGGCGGGTGTGGAAGTCGGCCAGCCGTGCCAGCTGCGACTGCTTTTCTTCTTCGGTCGAGCGCGCCAGCTCGATGGTCTCGGGCGTGGTGTCGCCAGAGGGCGAGCGAAAGGTGTTGACGCCGATGATCGGGTACTCGCCGGTGTGCTTGAGCATCTCGTAGTGCATGGATTCTTCTTGAATCTTGCTGCGCTGGTAGCCGGTCTCCATGGCGCCCAGCACGCCGCCGCGCTCGGCGATCTTCTCGAATTCGCTCAGCACCATTTCTTCCACCAGCTCGGTCAGCTCGTCGATGATGAAGGCGCCCTGGTTGGGGTTTTCGTTCTTCGCCAGGCCCCACTCGCGGTTGATGATGAGCTGGATCGCCATCGCGCGGCGCACCGACTCTTCGGTCGGCGTGGTGATGGCTTCGTCGAAGGCGTTGGTGTGCAGCGAGTTGCAGTTGTCGTAGATCGCGATCAGCGCCTGCAGCGTGGTGCGGATGTCGTTGAACTGGATCTCCTGCGCGTGCAGGCTGCGGCCGCTGGTCTGGATGTGGTACTTCAGCTTCTGGCTGCGTTCGTTGGCGCCGTACTTCTCCTTCATCGCCACCGCCCAGATGCGGCGCGCCACGCGGCCGAGCACGGTGTATTCCGGGTCCATGCCGTTGCTGAAGAAGAACGACAGGTTGGGCGCGAAGTCGTCGATGTGCATGCCGCGCGCCAGATAGGCCTCCACAAAGGTGAAGCCGTTCGACAGCGTGAAGGCGAGCTGGCTGATCGGGTTGGCACCGGCCTCCGCAATGTGATAACCGCTGATCGACACCGAGTAGAAGTTGCGCACGTCGTGGTGCACGAAGTACTCGGCGATGTCGCCCATCACCTTCAATGAAAACTCGGTCGAGAAGATGCAGGTGTTCTGGCCCTGGTCTTCTTTCAAAATGTCGGCCTGCACCGTGCCGCGCACATTGGCCAGCACCCATTCGCGGATCTTCTGCGCTTCGGTGTCGGTGGCTTCGCGACCGTTGTCGGCCTTGAACTTGTCGAGGTTCTGGTCGATGGCGGTGTTCATGAACATCGCCAGGATGCTCGGCGCCGGGCCGTTGATGGTCATCGACACACTGGTGGTCGGGTGGCACAGGTCGAAGCCCGAATACAGCACCTTCATGTCGTCCAGCGTCGCCACGTTGACGCCGCTGTTGCCCACCTTGCCGTAGATGTCGGGTCGGCGGTCGGGGTCGTTGCCGTAGAGCGTGACCGAGTCGAACGCGGTGGACAGGCGCTTGGCCGGCAGGCCTTCGCTCACCAGCTTGAAGCGGCGGTTGGTGCGGAACGGGTCGCCTTCGCCGGCGAACATGCGGGTCGGGTCCTCGCCCTCGCGCTTGAAGGCGAAGGTGCCCGCCGTGTAGGGGAAGCTGCCCGGCACGTTGTCCAGCATCAGCCACTTGAGGATCTCGCCGTGGTCCTCGTACTGCGGCAGCGCGACCTTGCGGATGGTGGTGCCGCTGAGGCTCTTGGTGGTGAGTGCGGTGCGGATTTCCTTGTCGCGGATCTTCACCACGTACTCGTCGCCCGCGTAGGCTCGTCTCATGTCGGGCCACTGGGCCAGCAGCTTGCGCGCTGCTGCGTCTTGCGTGAGTTCGCGGGCCTGGGCCAGGTCGATGGCGGCTTCCGACGCCTTGGGCCGATTCGGTTTGTCCACCGCCAGCATGGTGGCGGCGGCGCGCAGTTGCTGAATCTCGCGCGCCAGTGTGGCCTGCTCGCGTGCCCGTCTCTTGTAGCCGCGCACCGTGTCGGAAATCTCGGCCAGGTAGCGGGTGCGCGCGGGCGGCACGATGGGCGTCTGGTTGGTGCTGTGGCGCACGTGGACCAGCGGCAGCCTGCCGTCGCTCAGCTTCAGACCCTTCTCGGCCAGCCGTGCCTTGAGCGCCTGGTAGAGCGCGGTCACGCCGTCGTCGTTGAAACGCGCGGCCATGGTGCCGAACACCGGCATCTGCTCGGGCGGCACGGTGAAGGCCTCGCGGTTGCGCTGCACCTGCTTGGCGACGTCGCGCAGCGCGTCGGCCGCGCCCTTGCGGTCGAACTTGTTGATGGCGACGAACTCGGCGAAGTCCAGCATGTCGATCTTTTCCAGCTGGCTGGCGGCGCCGAACTCGGGCGTCATCACGTACATCGGCACGTCCACGTGCGGCACGATGGCCGCGTCGCCCTGGCCGATGCCCGAGGTCTCGACCACGATCAGGTCGAAGCCCGCCACCTTGCACGCTGCGATCACGTCGGGCAGGGCGGCGCTGATCTCGCTGCTGGTGTCGCGCGTGGCCAGGCTGCGCATGTAGACGCGTTGGCCAGCGTCTTCGCTCCCTCCCCCTTTGGGGGAGGGCCGGGGTGGGGGCGCGGTGTCAGCCGATCCGACGGACATCGTGCCGCCCCCATCCCCGCCTTCCCCCAAAGGGGGAAGGTGTAAAGATCGAGACCACGGCCCGATCGCGTTCATGCGGATGCGGTCGCCCAGCAGGGCGCCACCGCTCTTGCGACGCGACGGATCGATGGAGATCACCGCCACGCGCAGCGCGTCCCCCTGGTCCAGGCGGATGCGGCGGATCAGCTCGTCGGTGAGCGAGGACTTGCCCGCGCCGCCGGTGCCGGTGATGCCCAGCACGGGCACGGTCTTGCTGGCTGCGGCTTTGCGCAGGGCGTCCACCAGCGCCGCATCGGTTTTTCCGTTCTCAATCGCCGTGATCAGCTGCGCCAGCGCGCGCCAGTTCATCTCGCCATGGCCCTGGATCGCCTCCAGCGCCTTCGGTGCAAAGCCGCTGATGTCGCGGTCGCAGCGCATCACCATCTCGCCGATCATGCCCTGCAGGCCCATCTTCTGGCCGTCTTCCGGGCTGTAGATGCGGCCCACGCCGTAGCTGTGCAGCTCGCGGATTTCGGCCGGCACGATCACGCCGCCACCGCCACCAAACACCTGGATGTGCTCGCCGCCGCGCGCGCGCAGCAGGTCCACCATGTACTTGAAATACTCGACGTGACCGCCCTGGTAGGAGCTGATCGCGATGCCCTGCACGTCTTCCTGCAAGGCCGCAGTGACCACGTCGTCCACCGAACGGTTGTGCCCCAGGTGGATCACCTCCGCGCCCATGCCCTGCAGGATGCGCCGCATGATGTTGATGGCGGCGTCGTGGCCGTCGAACAGGCTGGCGGCGGTGACGAAGCGCACCTTGTTCGTGGGGCGGTAGCTGGCCAGGGCTTTGAAGTCGGCGGACAGGTCGGTCATGGTGGGTCTCTCTATCGTTCGGGGCATTTATTCAACCCGCAGGCCCTTGAGGGCCGGGTCTTCGGGCGGGAAACGCAGGTCCAGCGCCTGGAGCGTGTCGCGCACGATGGTGGCGATCATCAGGTTGCGGTGCGTCTTGGAGTTGGCGGGCACCACCGTCCAGGGCGCCCACTCGGTGCTGGTGGCGCCGAGCAGGCCTTCGTAGGCCTGCTGGTAGTCGGCCCATTGCTTGCGCACCGCCAGGTCGCCCAGGCTGAACTTCCAGTGCTTGGTCACGTCGTCCACCCGCTCCTGCAGGCGTTCGCGCTGCTCCTCAAAACCGATGTGCAGCATGAACTTGAGGATGACGGTCCCGGTTTCCGCCAGCAGGCGCTCGAAGTGATTGATGTGCGCGTAGCGCTGCTGGGTCTGCGCGGGCGTGATCCAGCCGTTGACCACCGGCACCAGCACGTCTTCGTAATGGCTGCGGTTGAACACGGTGATGTGCCCGGCGCCAGGCACCTGCTGGTGGATGCGCCAGAGGTAGTCGTGCGCGCGCTCGGGTTCGGTCGGCGCCTTCCAGCCCACGGTGTGCACACCCAGCGGGCTGGTCTGGCCGAACACGCCACGCACGGTGCCGTCTTTGCCCGAGGTGTCGGTGCCCTGCAGGATCACCAGCAGCTTGTAGCGACCGTCGGCATAGAACAGGTTCTGCAGCGCGTCGATGTCCTGCGCCAGCGCCAGCACCTGCGCCTGATCCTCGGTCTTGCTGCCTTTCGAATACGGTTTGGCATCGGGCGACAGCGCCTTGAGCGAGACCGA
>PNMN01000149.1 GCA_013823655.1 Comamonadaceae bacterium
CCCACCAGGATGCACTCCACGCCGGCGGCGTCGGCCACGGCGGCGAAGGTGGCGTCGTAGGCGGTGAGCATGGTGATTTTTTCACCGCGCTCGCGCATGTCCTGCAGGCGCGGCAGGCTCACCGGTTTGCGTTGCGGCATGGGCGAGGCCGATGGCAGCGTGCCATAGGGCGTGCCGCTGGTGGGGCTGGCGGGCGTGGCTTGATTCATGGAATGTCCCCTGTGTCGCGGGCTGCGGATGGGGGGCACTATATTCGATCCCGTTATGCTTGACGCCCATGAAACACCTCTCTGAATTCGATGCCGCCGATCTGGCCGGACTCGCCCGGGCCGACGTGGCGCGGGCACTGGTCGAAGACGTGGGCACCGGCGACCTGACGGCGGCTCTGGTGGACCGCGCGCGCGGCGCGCGCGCGCGCATTCTGGCGCGCGAGCCGGCGGTGCTTTGCGGCGCGCCCTGGGTGGAGGCCGCGGTGCTGGCCTGCGACCCGCTGGCCCGCCTGAGCTGGCACGTCGCCGAGGGCCAGCGCTGCGGCGCCGACCAGGTGGTGCTGGAGATCGAAGGCAACGCCCAGGCGCTGCTGACGGCCGAGCGCACGGCGCTCAACTTCCTGCAACTGCTGTCGGCCGTGGCCTCGAAGACGGCGGTGTTCGTCCAGGCTGTACAAGGCACGCGCGCGGCCATCGTGGACACGCGCAAGACCCTCCCAGGCTTGCGCCTGGCACAGAAATACGCGGTAAAAACCGGCGGTGGGGTGAACCACCGCATCGGCCTCTATGACGCGGTGCTGATCAAGGAAAACCACATTGCCGCCGCCGGTGGCGTGACCGCCGTGCTGCGCCGCGTGCAGGCCGCCGCACCGCAGGCGCGTTTTGTCGAGATCGAGGTCGAAACCCTGGCGCAACTGGACCAAGCGCTGGCCAGCGGCGCCCAGATGGTCTTGCTCGACAACATGGACATCCCCACCTTGAACGAGGCGGTGCGCCGCAACGCCGGCCGCGCCGTTCTCGAAATCTCGGGCGGCGTGAACCTGGACACGGTGCGCGCCCTTGCAGAAACCGGCGTGGACCGCATCTCCATCGGTGCCTTGACGAAGGATGTCAAGGCCATTGATTTCTCTATGCGAATGGAGCAACTGCCGTGAGCAACGAAGCCGTCATCGACGTCGAATACGAGCAGCCGGCCTGCCCGACGCAACACGCCTGGGCGCGGGTGCCGGTGGAGCCGGGCCCGAAGCAGCGCGCTGAGCTCAAAGAGCGCATCCGGCGCCTGCTCAAAGAGCGCAACGCGGTGATGGTGTCGCACTACTATGTGCATCCGGACCTGCAGGACCTGGCGGTGCAGACCGGCGGCATCGTCAGCGACTCGCTGGAGATGGCGCGTTTCGGACGCGACCACGCGGCGCAGACCCTGGTGGTCTCGGGCGTGCGCTTCATGGGCGAGACGGCCAAAATCCTCAGCCCGGAAAAGACCGTGCTGATGCCCGATCTGGACGCCCACTGCTCGCTCGACCTGGGTTGCCCGATCGACGCCTTCAGCGCCTTCTGTGACGCCCACCCGGACCGCACCGTGGTGGTCTACGCCAACACCAGCGCGGCGGTGAAGGCGCGCTCGGACTGGCTGGTCACCTCCAGCTGCGCGCTGGACATCGTGCGCGCGCTCAAGGACAAGGGTCACAAGATCCTGTGGGCGCCCGACAAGCACCTGGGCGGCTACATCCAGCGCGAAACCGGCGCCGACATGCTGCTGTGGAACGGCTCCTGCATCGTGCACGACGAGTTCAAGGCCTTCGAACTGGAGGCGCTGAAAAAGGAACACCCCCAGGCCAAGGTGCTGGTGCACCCGGAAAGCCCGGCCGACGTGGTGGCGCTGGCCGATGCCGTGGGCTCGACCTCGGCCATCCTCAAGGCCGCGCGCGAGTTGGATGCGCCCGAGTTCATCGTCGCCACCGACAACGGCATGATGCACATGCTGCGCCAGCAAAACCCGGGCAAAGTCTTCATCGAGGCGCCCACCGCCGGCAACAGCGCCACCTGCAAGAGCTGCGCGCACTGCCCCTGGATGGCCATGAACGGCCTGGTCGGCGTGGCACAGGTGCTGGAGAAAAACCTGAACCAGATCCACGTCGATCCGGCGCTGATTCCGCGCGCCCGTTTGCCGATCGACCGCATGCTGGCCTTCACGGCCGCGCAACGCAGCGGCCAAAATGCTGGCGCACTGGTGCCCCACATCGGTGCCGCCTGACGCAGGTCTTGCCCAGCGTTCTTGACATGGCTCTGCAAGACGCTCTGGATCACCTTGTGACGGGCTGGGTTGGGCGTGGCCATGTTCATGAGGTGGTGCTGTGCATCGATCTGGGTGGCGAGCGCTGGTCGGCATGTGGTGGCTATTGGCAGGGGCGGAAAGTCACGTCGCAGACGCCGCATTTCATTGCCTCGACATCCAAGCTGTTCGCGACCGCCATGCTGTTGCGGTTGCAGAGCGAGGGGCGAATTTCGCTAGACGACCCGGTGAAGCGTTTCTTCCCGGATCGGGAACTGGCAGGACTGCACTGGTGGCGCGGCCAGGACCTGACCGGCCAGATCACCCTGCGCCACCTGTTGTCGCACCGTTCGGGCCTGCCGGACTATTTCGAGGGCAAGCGGCGTGACGGCTCCCGGTTCGCCGACCATCTGTTCGCCGGTCACGACCTGGCGTACGGCTGGACCGAGGTTCTGCGCTGGACGCGCGAAGAGATGCGTCCGCATTTTCCGCCGGGGCAGGGTCGCAAGGCCCTGTATTCGGACAGCAACTATTACCTGCTGGGCGAAGTCATTCGGCGCGTGCATGGGTCCACGCTGGACGCGGCCCTGACCAGTCTGGTGACTGGACCGCTGGGACTGGAGCACACGGCGTTTTACCACCCCGGTCTGCCGGTGCTGCCGTTGCGGCTGGGTGCCCGCCAGCTGGAGCTGCCGCAGGCCATGGCGTCCATGCCCGCAGACGGGGGTGTGGTGTCCACCGCACAGGACATGATGGACTTCACCCTCGCGCTGTTTGGTGGGTATTTTTCTGCTTCTGCGACCCTGGCCGACCTGCAAGACTGGCGCCGGATATTTTTTCCGTTACAGGCGGGTGCAGGCCTGCTGCGTTTTGTCATGCCACGCTGGCTGACCCTGGGTCGGCGCTATCCCGAGCTGCTGGGGCATTCGGGCATCTCGGGGGCCTTTGCGTTTCACTGCCCCGAGCGGCGCTGGACCCTGACGGGGAGCGTGAACCAGATCCATGGGCGCGCCAAACCCTACCGGCTGATGATGCAGGCACTGGACATCCTGCAGCGGTCACGCTGAAGTCGGGACGGGACACCCAGGTCAACGAGCTGGCGGCACCAGAATGGTGGGCCGTGCCTCTGGCAGCAGCGCCGGGTAGTCGCGGCTGAAGTGCAGGCCGCGGCTTTCGTGGCGCAGCATGGCGCTCATGACGATCAGGTCGGCCACCTGCACCAGGTTGCGCAGTTCCAGCAGATCGCGGGTGACGTGGAACTGTGAATAGAACTCGTGGATTTCGCGCTGCAGCAGGGTGATGCGGTGCGCCGCGCGCTCCAGGCGCTTGTTGGTGCGCACGATGCCCACGTAGTCCCACATGAAGCGGCGCAGCTCGTCCCAGTTGTGCGAGATCACCACCTGCTCGTCGGCGTCGGTGACGCGGCTCTCGTCCCACAGCGGAATCTCGGGCTGCGTGGTCACTTGGGCGGTGGCGATGGCTTTCACGGCGGCCTGGGCGAACACCATGCACTCCACCAGCGAGTTGCTGGCCAGGCGGTTGGCGCCATGCAGACCGGTGCAGGTGGTTTCGCCCACGGCGTAGAGACCGGCGATACCGGTCTGACCGTGCAGGTCGGTCACCAGGCCGCCGCAGGTGTAGTGGGCGGCGGGCACCACCGGGATCGGTTCCCGGGTGATGTCGATGCCCAGCTCGGCGCAGCGCGCCAGGATGTTGGGAAAGTGTTCCCGAATGAAACCGGGGCTCTGGTGCGAGATGTCCAGGTGCACGCAGTCCAGACCGTGTTTCTTCATCTCGTGGTCGATGGCGCGGGCCACGATGTCGCGCGGGGCCAGTTCGGCGCGCGGGTCGTGATCGGGCATGAAGCGGTGGCCACCCAGGTGCGGCGGCAGCTTCAGTTGCCCACCTTCGCCGCGCACCGCTTCGGTGATCAGGAAGTTCTTGACGTTGGGGTGGTACAGACAGGTCGGGTGGAACTGGATGAACTCCATGTTGCCGACGCGGCAGCCGGCCCGCCAGCCCGCGGCAATGCCGTCGCCGGTGGCGGTGTCGGGGTTGGTGGTGTAGAGGTAGACCTTGCCTGCGCCGCCGGTGGCCAGGATGGTGTGTGGTGCGTTGAAGGTTTCGACCTCGTCGCGCTCCACGTCGAGCACGTAGGCCCCGTGGCAGCGCTTCGCAGCGGCGCCTGCCGTGTGTCCGGGCAAGTGGCGCTCGGTGATCAGATCGACCAGCATGTGGTTCTCGAAGAACGTGATGCCGGGCGTGGCGCGGGCCCGTTGGCTGAGTGTGGTTTGCACCGCAGCACCGGTGGCGTCGGTGGCGTGCACGATGCGCCGGTGCGTGTGGCCGCCTTCGCGCGTGAGGTGCAGCGCGCCGTTTTCGGTGGAAAAGGGCACGCCCAGTTCCTGCAGCCAGGCGATGGCTGCGGGTGCGTTCTCCACCGTGAACCGGGTGGCTTCCAGGTCGCACAGGCCAGCCCCGGCCACCAGCGTGTCGTCCACGTGCGAGGCGTAGCTGTCGCCTTCGGCCAGCACCGCAGCAATGCCGCCCTGGGCCCAGTTGCTCGAACCATCGGAAATGCCGCGCTTGGTGACCACCGCGACGCGGTGGGTGGGGGCCAGTTTCAGGGCCGCAGTGAGGCCGGCCAGACCGCTGCCGATGATGAGGACGTCAAAGGAATGGTGGGCGCTCATGGCTATGGGGGTGTTGGGTTGATGCGCTGGCGGCACGGCCTGCTGGCAGGGCGCAGCGTCCAGTTCAGCTGGGGGTGTACGCCAGGCGGACGTAGATCGGTGCAAACGCCTCGGCCTGGGTCAGCTCGATCAGCGTTTCCTTGGCCAGCTCCAGCATGGCGATGAAGGTCACCACCAGCACCTGCTGGCCCCGGCTGGGGTCGAACAGCTCGCCGAACTCCACGAACTTGCGGCCCTGCAAGCGCCGCAGCACGATGCCCATGTGCTCACGCACCGACAGCTCTTCGCGGCTGATCTTGTGGTGCTGCACGAGCCGGGCACGCTTCATGATGTCGCGCCAGGCGTTTTGCAGGTCCAGCACCTGCACGTCGGGGAAGCGCGGCGCCAGTGCCTGTTCCACATAGACCTGGGCGCGCAGGAAATCGCGGCCGTATTGCGGCAGCTCGGCCAGCCGCTGCGAAGCCAGCTTCATCTGCTCGTATTCGAGCAGGCGGCGCACCAGCTCGGCGCGCGGGTCTTCGGCCTCTTGCCCTTCGGCCGTTTTCCTGGGCGGCAGCAGCATGCGCGACTTGATCTCGATCAGCATCGCCGCCATCAGCAGGTATTCGGCCGCCAGCTCCAGGTTGCTGGCGCGGATTTCGTCCACGTAGCTCAGGTACTGGCGCGTCACCGCCGCCATCGGGATGTCGAGGATGTTGAAGTTCTGCTTGCGGATCAGGTAGAGCAGCAGGTCCAGCGGGCCTTCGAAGGCTTCCAGGAACACCTGCAGCGCATCGGGCGGGATGTACAGGTCCCGCGGCATCGAGAACAGCGGCTCGCCGTACAGGCGGGCCAGCGCCACCTGGTCCACCACCGCAGGCAGCACGGCGTCCAGCCCCTCGGGGGCTTCATCGAGCGCGGCGATGTCGGGGCGCATCGGGGCGGGACCAGGCGCGCGCGCGGGCCGGGTCAGTGCGGGTCGGCCTGGGTCTGGTAGACGTAGGCGCCCTGGGGCACCTCGGCGGCTTCGGCCTGGCTCTGGAAGTCGCGGTCGATCTGCTTGTCCCACAGCAGCGCCCGGCCCTCGCGCTGTTCTTGCTCCAGGGTGGGCTTGGCGGCCTTGAGCTGGTCGATGAACTGCGTCGCGTCGGAGGTGTAGTGCGGGCGGGCGAAGATGGACATGGCGGGCTGCGCGAGACGCGCGGTGGAGGGAAAGCGGTGATTTTACCGGCCAGCCCCGGCCCGGCGCGCAGGGCCGACGCGCCCTCACTCGCAGGTGTGCAGCCGCTGCGCGAAACCCGAGCGCTGCATCAGCGAACGGGGCTGTTCGTTCAGGCCCGTCACACCCAGGGTGCCGCCGCGCTGTTCCAGCGCCTTGAGCAGTTGCTCCAGCGCGTCCAGACCGGTGGTGTCGAGCGAAATGAGCTGGCTCGTTTCCAGCATCACGTTCAGGCCTGCCGGGCCTTGCTCCACCTCGGCGATGAGGGGGTCGATCTTGGCCACCGCGCCAAAGAACAGCGATCCGTACAGCCGGAAGGTCAGCCGGTCCCCGTCGCGGGCAACCGGTTCGGCGCGAAAGATATCGCTCTGGCGGCGCACAAACAAAAACACGGCCAGCACCAGCCCCAGCTCGACCGCGACCGTCAGGTCGAACACGATGGTCACCACAAAGGTGGACAGCATCATCAGCCGGTAGTGGTTGCTGAAGTGTTTGAGTCGGCCGAACTCCCGCCATTCCCCCATGTTCCATGCCACGAACAGCAGCACGCCGGCCAGCACCGCCAGCGGAATGTGTTGTGCCAGCGGCGCGGCCAGCAGCACCACCAGCGCCAGTGTGAGTGCGTGCACGATCCCGGCCACCGGAGATGTTGCTCCAGCGCGGATGTTGGTCACGGTCCGGGCAATGGTGCCGGTGGCCGGCATGCCGCCGAAGAACGGCACCACGATATTGGCCACGCCTTGCGCCATCAGCTCCTGGTTGGGGTCGTGCTTGGGGGTGTTGCTCAGCTGGTCGGCCACGCGCGCGCAGAGCAGCGATTCGATGGCGCCGAGCAGCGCGATGGTGAGCGTGGGCGCGACCAGCAGGCGCACGGTGGCCCAGGAAAATTCGGGCAATTCGAACACCGGCAGCCCCTGAGGGATGCCTCCGAAGCGTGTGCCGATGGTCTCCACCGGCAGGCTCAGGGCCCAGGCCAGCAGCGACAGGGTGGTCAGCGCCACCACCGGGGCGGGCAGGCGCGAGGTGGCTCTGAGCGCGCTCACGGTGTCGATCTGGTCGAGCTGGCGGCGGAACTGCGAGTCCACGGCCCACAGGCGCGGCCAGATGAACAGACCGATCACACACGCCAGGCCCAGGGCGAATGCGTAGGGGTTGAAGCTGCCGATGTGGCTGGCGATGGCGCCGATCTGGCTGAAGAAGTCAACCGGCATCCTGGCGATGTCCAGCCCCAGCCAGTCGCGCACCTGCGACAGCGCGATCAGCACCGCGATGCCGTTGGTGAAACCGATCACCACACTCACCGGCACGTAGCGCACCAGCGTGCCCAGGCGGAACAGGCCGAGCAGGAACAGCAGCACGCCCGCGCTGGCGGTGGCGATCAGCAGGTTGGCCAGGCCGTAGCGCTCGACGATGCCGTAGACGATGACGATGAAGGCGCCGGCCGGTCCGCCGATCTGCACCGAAGTGCCGCCCAGCGCCGAGATGATGAAGCCCGCGATGATGGCGGTCCACAGACCGGCCTCGGGTTGGAGCCCGCTGGCGATGGCAAAGGCCATGGCCAGCGGCAGCGCAACGATGCCCACCGTGGCGCCTGCACC
>PNMN01000150.1 GCA_013823655.1 Comamonadaceae bacterium
TGCCGGGGGCACAAAAAAAAGCCGACCCATGGGGTCGGCTGATGATCTCTGGCATCTCTGGGGACGCTGAAGCAGGTGGTTTTGTTGGACTGGGCTTGTCTCCTCGGTCCCCCACAGTCACCGGCGCTGTGCGCCCGTTTGCGAGTGGGTGGACTGTAGGGGTTGGCGCCGTTGCTGTGCATCGGGGCTTTCCCTGGGTTGAGCCGGAAAATGGCCCGCTTTGGGCACGCCGCCTCAGAGCGCGAAGATCTTGCCCGGGTTCAGGATGTTGTCCGGGTCCAGCGCGCGCTTGATGCTGCGCATCATGGCGATGGCGCCGTCGCCCGCCTCGGTGCGCAGGAAGTCCATCTTGTGCAGGCCCACGCCGTGTTCGCCGCTGCAGGTGCCGCCCAGCCGCAGGGCGCGCGCCACCAGTTGCTGGTTCAGCGCTTCGGCCACCCGGTGCTCCTCGGGTTTGGCCGGGTCGATCAGGTAGCCGAAGTGGAAGTTGCCGTCGCCCACATGGCCGACCAGGAAGTAGGGGATGCCGCTGGCGTCGGCCTCGGCCACCGAGTCGAGCAGGCAGTCGGCTAGGCGGCTGATCGGCACGCAGGTGTCGGTGCTGATGGCGCGGCAGCCCGGCTTGCTCTGGATGGCGGCGAAGTAGGCGTTGTGCCGCGCGGTCCACAGGCGGGTGCGTTCTTCGGGTGTGGTGGCCCACTGGAAGGCATTGCCGCCGAACTCGCTGGCGATCTCCTGCACCGTCTCGGCCTGCTCCCGCGCGCTCGCGGGCGAGCCGTGGAACTCCATCAGCAGCATGTGTTCTTCGCGCAGGCCGAGCTTGCTGTGCGCGTTGACCATGCGCACGGTGCCCGCGTCGATCAGTTCGCAGCGCGCGATCGGCACGCCGAGCTGGATGACTTGAATGACGGTGCGCACCGCCGCTTCGATGGTCGGGAAGGAGCAGGTGGCGGCCGAGATCGCCTCGGGCAGCGGGTAGAGCTTGAGCGTGACTTCGGTGATCACGCCCAGCGTGCCTTCGCTGCCGACCATGAGGCGCGTGAGGTCGTAGCCGGCGCTGCTCTTCTTGGCGCGCGTGCCGGTGCGGATGACCTCGCCCTGCGCGGTCACCACTTCGAGCGCCAGCACGTTCTCGCGCATGGTGCCGTAGCGCACGGCGTTGGTGCCGCTGGCGCGGGTGGCCGCCATGCCGCCGATGGAGGCGTCGGCCCCCGGGTCGATCGGGAAGAACAGGCCTTCGCTTTTCACCGCGTTGTTGACGCCCAAACGCGTCACGCCGGGCTGCACCGTCACGGTCAGGTCTTCGGCGTTGATCGACAGCACCCGGTCCATGCGGCTGACGTCGATGCTGATGCCGCCCTGCACGGCCAGCAAATGGCCTTCGAGCGAAGAACCGACGCCGAACGGAATGACCGGCACCTTGTGCAACGCGGCCAGTTTGACCGCGTCGGCCACGTCCTGCGTGCTCTGCGCAAACACCACCGCCGAGGGTGGCGGCACGCTGAAAATGGACTCGTCGCGCCCGTGCTGCTCGCGCACCACCAGCGCGGTGGAGCACTGGGCACCAAAGCGCTGCTGCAGCGCTTCGATGAGCACCGCAGGCACCTCGCGCAGTTGCAGGGCGGGCGCGAGGTGGCCGGGGGAGGTGGGGGCGTTCATGGGCGTTGTCTCCTGCGCGGGACGCGGCTGCCAGGGTGCAGCCAGACGAGTCGGCAGTTTAGCCCTTCAGGGCGTGTTGAACAGTGCCCCGGAGGACAGCCCCACCGGGGCCAGGTGCTACATCTTCATGGCCTTGCTGAACTCTTCGGCGCTGAGGCTGCCATCGGCGTTGGCATCCACTTTCTCGAAGTTCGCGGCCACGCTGGGCAGGGCGGCGGCCTCTTCGCGGCTGAGCTTGCCGTCGCCGTTCTTGTCGGTCTGTTTGAAGATGGCGCTGATCTCGGCGTCGCTCGGTGCGGCGGGCCGGGCTGGCATGTTCTGCGCCAGCGCGGCGCTGGCGGCTCCCAGCGTCCAGCCGGCGATCAGCAGCACGCTGCGGGCTTCGAAGTTGGCGCTCAGGGTCTTGCGTTTCAAGGTCATGGGGATGCTCCCGGGAAGTGGAAAGGACTTGCATTGCAAACGCATTCGACCCACCGTGCCAGCGCTTTTGCCTGCTGTTGCCTCACGCACATTCCGCTTGCCTGAGACACATTTCCCTTCATGGTGTTACGGTGCCCCCACGCTCCCCACTGCGTGTGGTTCGCTGCCCCCCGAAGGGGCGGTTTCGCCTGGGGGCGGCCCGGCGGCGAAACGCGAACCCTTTCCCGCACAATCGCCTCCAACACAACCGAGACAAGGAACACCATGGGCAACCGACTCACCCAAATCGCCACCCGCACCGGCGACGCCGGCACCACCGGCCTGGGCGACAACACCCGCGTTTCCAAGAACAGCCTGCGCGTGCATGCCATGGGCGAGGTGGACGAACTCAACTCGCACATCGGCGTGCTGCTGTGCGAAGACATGGCCAGCGACCTGCGCACCCTGCTGGTCGAGATCCAGCACCAGCTGTTCAATCTGGGTGGTGAACTCTCCATTCCCGGCTACGAGCTGCTCAAACCCGAAGCCGTGCTGGCGCTCGACGAAGCGCTCGCCACCTACAACGAACAGCTGCCGCGCCTGCAGGAATTCATCCTCCCTGCGGGCACGCGCGCCGCGTCGCAGGCCCATGTGTGCCGCACCGTGGCGCGCCGCGCCGAGCGCGCGGTGGTGGCGCTGGGCATTGCGGAGGCGATCCAGGAAACGCCGCGCCAGTACCTGAACCGCCTCTCGGACCTGATGTTCGTGCTGGCGCGCGTGCTCAACCGCATGAACGGCGGCGACGACGTGTACTGGAAGAGCGAACGCATGGCCAAGGGCGCGGAATGAAACCCGCGCGCGCCCTGGTCTGGGCCCTGCTCGCTGCGGCTGGCGGGCCGGTGGCCGCCGCCGAACAGCGCGTGACGCTGGTGTGCGAAGCGGTCTACATGCCCGCGCGCAGCAACTGGACGCGCACGGTCCAGATTGCCTACGACAACCAGCGCGTGCGCTCGGTGCAGATCGACGGCGTGGCCGTCCACACCTTTGCCATCGCCGGCACGCTCATCCTCACCTCGCAGGACAACGAGCGCATCCGCATCGACACCGCAGCGCAGACCTGGAGCAGCGATTTCCGGGGCCTCGCCATGGCTGAAGGCCGCTGCGCAAGAAAGACGTAGCGCCCTTGCGCCGGGTCGTGCTGTGCGTTCTAGCCCGCCGCCACCCGCAGCCCGGCGGTGCTTGGCCGCTGGCCGTGGTGCAGGCGGATGCGCAGCGACAGATCGGTGCGCGAATCGGCGCTCTCCAGCGCCTGCTCCAGCGTCAGTTCACCGCGCTCAAACAGCCCGTACAGGCTCTGGTCGAAAGTGCACATGCCCAGTTCGGTGCTCTTGGCCATCACGTCCTTGAGCTCGTCCGTCTGCCCCTTCTGGATCAGTTCGCTGATGTAGGGCGAGAGCAGCATCACCTCCACCGCTGGCACCAGCGTGCCCGCCGCACCGCGGATCAGCCGCTGCCCCACCACGCCTTTGAGGTTGAGCGACAGGTCCATCAGCACCTGCCGGTGCGCGGTTTCGGGGAAGAAGTTCAGGATGCGCTGGATCGCCTGGTTCGCGTTGTTCGCGTGCAGGGTGGACACGCACAGGTGCCCGGTTTCGGCGTAGGCCATGGCGTGCTGCATGGTCGCCCGGTCGCGGATCTCGCCGATCATGATCACGTCGGGCGCTTCGCGCATGGCGCGGCGCAGCGCCTCGTCAAAGCTCCTGGTGTCCAGCCCCACCTCGCGCTGGTCCATGATGCAGGTGCCGTGCGCGTGTTCGAACTCCATCGGGTCTTCCACCGTCAGGATGTGCCCGGCCGCGTTGTGGTTGCGGTGGTCCAGCAGGGCCGCCAGCGTGGTGGACTTGCCCGATCCGGCCGCGCCCACCACCAGCACCAGTCCGCGCTTGAGCTGCGCCAGCGTGGCGCACACTGGCGGCAGTTTGAGCTGCTCCAGCGACGGAATCCTGGCGTTGATGTGCCGCACCACCACCGCCACGTCGCCGCGCTGGCGGTACACGTTCACCCGAAAGCGCCCCAGCCCCGGCAGCGCAATAGCGAAGTCGCATTCCAGCGTGGACTCGAACTCGCGGATCTGCGCCTCGCGCATCACCGAATAGGCCAGCCGTTGTGTCTGCACCGCGTCCAGCGCGCTCTCCGGCAGGCGGCGCACCACGCCCTGGATCTTCAGCGCCGCGGCGCTGCCGCTGGAGAGAAACAGGTCTGAAGCCCCGTGCGCCACCATCCGCTGCAGGTAGTGGCCGAGGTCGTCGTCGGGGTGGCGGGGCGGGGTGGAGTCCATGGCGCGGGCGCAAAAAAGGGATCTGTTGCCCCCTGTATCGGCCACAAGCCGGTCGGCTTGAGAAGCGCCTCTGCTACGAAGCCTTTGGTTTCCCGAAGATTTTCAGAAATGCGGTGTGCTTGACCTTCTGCCAAGAGGCCGGCAAATCACTGCTGCCATCCCATCTGTTGGACTCCAGCGCTGTGTAGATCTCCCGAACCAGATCGTTTTCGATCAGCTTGGCTGTCAGCATTTTCTTGAGCAGTTCATGGCCATGCCACACGTCGCCGATTTCGGTCATATCGGCCAGCTCGTGCATCGCCAGGTCATCGGTCACGACCACGGCTGGGCGAATCTGCCCGAATGCGAGTACGCGGCAGTCGGTGTACGAAGGTGGGGACCGGTGGTGCTTCATGAACCGCACCGGGTCCATCTGCACGATCCCGTGCAAGGCGCTGGCGGCTGCGTCCAGCGTCGCTTTCTCGTCCTTGCTGAGCCGGATGGTGTTGCTCAACCGTTCCTGCTCCAGCAACTCGTCGGCATCAAACCAAGGGTAGAGAAACTGCAGCCTGGGCTGGCGCAGCACCTCGTTTTGCACATCCTTCAGAATGGTCAGAACGTAGTCCTTCTGCCCGAACTTCTTGCCCAGCAGCGGTCGCACCCGTTTGGCCAACCGCAGGTAGGCGTTCGTATCGAGCAGGACCAGTGTGGTCAACGCGCTGGGTCTCCCACCAGAGACGCGCGCATGGCGGTTGCGTCCTGCAATCCGATGTCCAGCACCTGTTGAAGGTAGCCAGCTCCCGTTCCACGTTCATTGAGCAATTGGCGCATGGCCACGTAGAAGTCGGACCTGAATACGTTGCTGGTGGCCTTGATCAGCTCTGTGGCGTCCGGCGGGACAGGCGCAAACAAAGCTTGACTGACCAGTCCGTCTCGCACGCTGTTGCGCACCGCATGGATTTGTCGGCCTTCCAGTGGCAGGGGCTTCAGACCCTTGGCTTGGGCATAGGCTTGGACCTGGAGAAATACGGTGTTCAGAGAAATGACGTGCTCGTGAGCCGCTTCCAGCAAGGCCGCGATCATGGCCGGTGCCCCACGTGTCTGCATGGCCTTCGCGTAGGCGCCTTCAGCACACGCCTGCGGGAAAAGCAGGGCACCGGCAAAAGCGTCGGCAAAGTCTTCGCCTTCATCTTTGCCCGCCAGTTCTGGGGTGTACACGTGGGCCAGTTCGTGCGCCATCCAGAACTTGAAATCTTCGAGATGCGTGTCCAGATTCAGGTAGACGAACGTCACCTTGTCTGCCGGCAGCAGGATGTGCAGCGCGTTCTTGTGGTTCTGCTTCTCGCCCCACAGAACCGGCACCAGCAAAGCGTCGTTGTCACGGAACTCGTTGATCAGGTGCTCGTACCGCAGCACCGAAGCCAAGCCGATGCCCAGCTTGTGGCGCACCTGAGCCACAGCGCTTTGCAGCGGGGCGTAGTCGGTGGTGGGCGTGGGCAATGAAGTGTGCAGTGCCCGGCGTTCTGGCAGATAGGCCACCAGAGGCTTGAGCAGGGCTGCCATGGCCATGGCCCTGACGATGTGCTCGTCTGTGGTTTTGGCGCCGCCCTTCTTGCGAAAAGCGATGACGGGGGCATCGGTCTCGGGCATCACCAGCTGGTCAAAACCCAGCTTGAGCGTGGTGGCCAGTTTCAGAAGCTTGGCCGGCCGGGGGAAGTTTTTTCCCTGCAGCCAGTTCGACACCACCTGGGCAGATTCGCCAATGGCCTCGGCCAGTTGATCCTGGGTCCATCCGCGTTCGGCCAGGGCCGCTTTGATGGAAGCGCTGTGGATAACTTTGTGCATAGACGGTGGATTGTGACGCCTGGGCCGAGAAAATCAAGTTTTATCAAATTTTCTTGACTGTTCTGAGTGGCCTTTCGGGCCATCCAGACCGCTTGCACCCGGTCAAGCCAGCTGGCCGCCCTCAATGGCTTTGAGCTTCGCCAAGATGTCTTCCTGGGTGCGGTAGCGGCCAAACAGCTTCATGTCCTGTTCGCGCACGATGGGGAAGGTGTCCAGGATGTAGGCCGCGTCCTTGGCGTCGATGCCGTAGAGGTGGAAGAACAGGGCGTCCAGCGAAGCCATGCGCGAGCGGCGATCTTCTTCGTCCCACACGAAGGGTGGCAGCACTTCGCCTTGCGCGTCGACATGGCCCATGTCGCGGGCAAACGGTGCCATGTCGTGGGCGGTGTAGGTGAGGACCAACACCTGTTGGCGGATGAAGTCGGCGATGTTTTGTGTGCCTATCTGCTTCTCAAAGCGCTCAGGCGCAATGACCGTGGCTTGCTCGATGATGAACCAGTTGAGGTTCTGGCCCTGCACCTTCTGGCGCAGTGCAAAGTCAAAGGCGAAGGTGAAGAAATTGGCCGCCAGCAGCGGCGCCCACGCTTTGAAACTGGCGTCGGTGGGGTCTTCCGGAATCAGCATGGCCATGCTGTTGCCCACGCCAGCCTTGGGAATGAGCGCCCCGATCATTGTTCGCATATTGCTCGGCGCCGTCACCGACTTGTATGCAATGCACCACTCTCCGGCCCAGGAGGCGTTCACGTCTTCGGTGGTGACGTGGTACTGCGGGATGGGGTATCGGTTCACATTTGCTTTTTCCAGCTGCGAGATCGACTCTTGTTGGGCGGCCCGCTTCAAGTTGGCTTCGTTCACCACCACGTCCGCAGCCCGGTGGTCAAACATCTGCACCATCTTGCCTTCGTAGAGTGGCACGGCTTCTTTGCCGTCTTTGGTCCAGCGGTTCAGCGCAGCGGGCGACCAGCCCTCTTTCTTCATCTCTGCTGGCTTGAGGAACAGCTTGGAGTCGTTGGTCATGTGAAACATGGTCACGTATTTCACGGGCCAAGCTCGCTGATCGGGCAACTGCCCGAGGCTTTCGCTAAACCCCCCGTGGCGCACCAGAACAGGGTGATTGGCGTACAGCTTGAGCGTGATATCCGCATCGCGCCGGTTGCGGAAGATGGGAGCTGCGCCGGTGTTCGGGTTCACGCGTACAAAGTCGTCGGCGCTGAGTGAGAGCGTTCGTCTCGCATCCTCCAGTTCGTCGATGCGGTGCAGGTAGAAGGCACAGCGGCTTTGCGCAAACGTTCTCTTCGCACCACCAAAGACCAGTGTGCAGAACTTGAAGCGCGAGTCCACATCGGGGAAAAAGCCTTTGCGGTTCTCGAAATCAAACAAAGCACCGAGTCGCCCCGTACCGCTGATGGATCGAAAGAAGGCGGAGGCCCCTTTGTCGGCGGCAATGCCACTGGGAACCAGCAAGGCCACCAAGCCTTCAGGGGCGCACAGCGCCTGGGCACGCTCC
>PNMN01000151.1 GCA_013823655.1 Comamonadaceae bacterium
TCATCGCCACCGGCTCCAATGCCCGCGCGCTGCCCGGCACGCCGTTCGACGAGGTCAACGTGCTGTCCAACGACGGCGCGCTCAGGATCGGCGCCGTGCCCAAGAAGCTGGCCCTCATCGGCTCGGGTGTGATCGGCCTGGAAATGGGTTCGGTCTGGCGCCGCCTGGGCGCCGACGTCACCATCCTCGAAGGCCTGCCGACCTTCCTGGGTGCGGTGGACGAGCAGATCGCCAAGGAAGCCAAGAAGGCGTTTGACAAGCAGGGCCTGAAGATCGAACTCGGCGTGACCGTGGGCGAGATCAAGACCTCCAAGAAGGGCGTGAGCGTCGCCTACACCAACGCCAAGGGCGAGGCCCTGACGCTGGACGCCGACAAGCTGATTGTCTCGATTGGCCGTGTGCCCAACACCATCGGTCTGAACGCCGAAGCGGTGGGCCTGGCGCTGGACGAGCGCGGCGCCATTGTGGTGGACGCCGAGTGCAAGACCAACCTGCCGGGCGTCTGGGCGGTGGGCGACGTGGTGCGTGGCCCGATGCTGGCGCACAAGGCGGAAGAAGAGGGCGTGGCGGTGGCCGAGCGCATCGCCGGCCAGCACGGGCACGTCAACTTCAACACCATTCCCTGGGTGATTTACACCAGCCCGGAAATCGCCTGGGTCGGCCGCACCGAGCAGCAGCTCAAGGCCGATGGCGTGGCGTACAAGGCGGGCACCTTCCCGTTCCTGGCCAACGGCCGGGCGCGCGCGCTGGGCGACACGACCGGCATGGTGAAGTTCCTGGCCGATGCCAAGACCGATGAGATCCTGGGTGTGCACATCGTCGGTCCGATGGCGTCCGAGCTGATCTCCGAAGCCGTGGTGGCGATGGAATTCAAGGCCAGTGCCGAGGACATTGCCCGCATCTGCCACGCGCACCCGTCGCTGTCGGAGGCGATGAAGGAAGCGGCTTTGGCTGTCGACAAGCGCACCCTGAACTTCTGACCCGGGTTCGCCCTTGTCGGTCCGCGCCACCTACGAAGCCGAGCTCCAGCAGCGCGGCTACAGCACCGACCCCGCCCAGCAGCGTGCCATCGACGCGCTGGAGCGGTGCGCGACCGAGTGGGCGACCTACAAGCAGCGCCGCTCCAACGCGCTGAAGAAAGTGTTCGTCAAGCCCGAGATCCCGCGCGGGGTCTACCTGTTTGGCGGGGTCGGGCGGGGCAAGAGCTTTCTGATGGACTGCTTCTACAACGCGGTCCCGATCCGGCGCAAGACGCGCCTGCACTTCCACGAGTTCATGCGGGAAGTGCACCGCGAGTTGCGCGATCTGCAGGGCACGATCAACCCGCTGGACGAGCTGGGCCGACGCATCGCGCAGCGCTACAAGCTGATCTGTTTCGACGAGTTCCACGTCGCGGACGTGACCGACGCCATGATCCTGCACCGTCTGCTGGACGCGCTCTTCAAGGCCGGTGTGGGCTTCGTCACCACCTCCAACTTCCACCCGGACGGGCTGTACCCCAACGGCCTGCACCGCGACCGCATCCTGCCCGCCATCGAGCTGCTCAAGCACAAGCTGGAGGTGCTCAACGTGGACAACGGCACCGACTATCGGCAGCGCACGCTGACGCACATCGAGCTGTACCACTGCCCGTTGGGCGAAGCGGCAAACGCCGCGATGGAAAAAACCTTCAGTGAACTCGCAGAGGCGCGCGACGAAGACCCGGTGATGCACATCGAGTCGCGCGAGATCCGTTCGATCCGGCGCGCGGGCGGGGTGATCTGGTTCGACTTTCGCACCCTGTGCGGCGGTCCCCGCTCGCAGAACGACTACCTGGAAATCGCCACCCAGTTCCACACTGTGTTGCTGTCCAACGTGCCACAGATGGCGGTGCGCCAGGCCTCCGAGGCCAGGCGCTTCACCTGGCTGGTGGACGTGCTGTACGACCGTCGCGTCACGCTGGTGATGTCGGCCGCCGTGCGACCCGAGCAGCTGTACCAGGAAGGGCCCATGTCGCACGAATTCCCGCGCACCGTGTCCCGGTTGAACGAAATGCAGTCGGCGGAATTTTTGGCGCTGGAGCACCGGCAGGTGGACACCGGGCTGACTTGAAATCGCCGCACGGCGGCCCGCTCTTCAGCCCAGCGGGTCGAACTTCACGATCACCAGCGACAGGTTGTCGCCCATGCCCTTGGCGCGCGAGCGCGCCTTCTGGATCAGGAACTCGCAGGCCTCGCGGGGCGACAGCATGGCGATGGTGCTGGCCAGTTCGTCGGGCGAGAAATAGTGCCAGACGCCGTCGCTGCAGGCCATCAGCGCATCGCCCGGACCGGCATGCGGCACCACGTGGATGTCGACCGGCGGATCGTTGTCGGTGCCCAGGCAGCCCATCAGGATGTTGGAGTGCGGGTGGTCGAGTGCCTCTTCCTCGCTGATCTCGCCCTGGTTCACCAGCGTTTGCACGTAGGAGTGGTCCATGGTGCGGAACACCATCTTGCCGCCGCGAAAGTGGTAGATGCGCGAGTCGCCGGCGTGGATCCAGTGGCTGTCGCCAGACGGGTTGATCAGGAACGCCGCGATGGTGCTGTGCGGTTCCTGTTCGGCCGATACCGCAGTGAGCTTGATCACCAGGTGCGATTCTTCCACGATCTGCCGCAGCATGGCCGACGCGTCGTCGGTCTCCGGGTCGTAGCGCTCGAACAGCTGGCGCGCGGTGAGCATGACCTGGTCGGACGCCTTGCGCCCGCCGCTTCGGCCCCCCATGCCATCGGCCACCACGGCCAGCAGGCACCCGGTCTGACGGGGATGGTGCAACAGGCAGACCTGGTCCTGCTGGTAGTCGCGGTCGCCCCGGTGGATGCCGGTGGAAGCGTGGATGCGGTAGCCTTTGGACATGTGGGGCAGGCGGGCGGCGTTGTGGTTGGATGGGGTTTCAATGGTAAATGAGCGCCGCGCATGCAGCCTATCACCAAAACCGGTTCACTCCCTGGTCCGCAGTGACCCCTGCGGTGGCGGGTGCAGCGAAGGCTTTACGCCGTGTTCCCGGGGGTTGCAAGCTGGCGGGAGCAGGAAGCCGACCCGAAGGCCGAGCTGACAGCGCGGCTGCTCACCAGAGCTTCCACCAGGGATCGCTGGCCGACCTGAAACCCTTGGAAAGGAACTCGCTCTGGGGGTGGTTGGCCAGCAACACGCGGCGCGCGTCGTCGCGCAACCCGGTCATGCCCAGAGCGTCGTACGACTGCACCAGGATGAACAGCGCTTCTTCCCGTGCCGGTGCTTCCGGGAAGTCGCGCAACGCTTGTTGGGCCCGGTTGATCGCCGCCACATGGGCGCTGCGGCTGAAGTAGTAGCGCGCGACGTGCACCTCGTACTGCGCCAGCGAGTTGACGATGTAGGCCATGCGGCTGCGCGCGTCTGGCGTGTAGCGCGAGTCCGGAAAACGGGTGACCAGTTCGCGGAAGGACTCGAACGATTCCCTGGCGGCTTTCTGGTCTCGTTCCGACAGGTCTTGCCGTGCGATCGAGCCGAACAACCCCAGGTTGTCGTTGAAGTTCACCAGGCCCTTCAGGTAGAGCGCGTAGTCCATCGCCGGGCTGGCCGGGTGCAGGCGCATGAAGCGGTTGAGCGTGGCCAGCGCCTGGGCCGGTTCACCGGCCTTGTGCTGGGCATAAGCCTTGTCCAGTTGGGCCTGCTGCGCCAGCGGCGTGCCGGCCGCGCGGCCTTCGAGCTTCTCGTAGAGCCTGATCGCCTTTTCATAGGCCCCGGCGTTGCGTTCGTCGGTGGCTTCGCTGTAGAGCTTGTTGGGACTCCAGTCAGCGGTGTTGTCCACCGGCGTGCTGCTGCAGCCTTGCAGGGCGAGCACGGTGCCCAGTGCGCAAAGCGGCACGACCGATAATCTGTAACGAAGCATCAACGCACACCTTTACAACGGGAACACAGGTCTTGACCACGGAAATTATATCGACGGGGGGGGTGCCGGGCGGCGCTGTTACCGGGGCTTTACCTGCTGACCCCAGAGATCCTGAGGGCCTCGGTGATGAGGCGCTGCTGGAAGTTCAAAGTGCCGGGGTACACCGGGCTACCGATAGAGATCCTGAGGGCCTCGGTGATGAGGCGCTGCTGGAGGTCGAGTGCCGTTGCTGCGAAATCCCCGCCGAGATGCACGGCTGGCGCATCGACCGCGCGCTCGCGCGGCTGATTCCCGAGTTCTCGCGCTCCTACCTGCAGCAACTCATGGCCGAAGGTGCCGTGCAGATGCACGGCACACCGGTGCGCAAACCTGCGGCGCGCATCCATGTCGGTGAACAGCTGCAGATTGAATTGCGCCCGACCCAGCAGGCCATGGCCTTTGTGGCGCAGCCGATGGCGCTGGACGTGGTGTTCGAGGACGCCCACCTGCTGGTGATCCACAAGCCCGCCGGGCTGGTGGTGCACCCGGCTGCGGGCCACTGGAGTGGCACCCTGCTCAACGGCCTGCTGGCCCACCACGCGGCCGCGGCGACGCTGCCGCGCGCGGGCATCGTGCACCGGCTCGACAAAGACACCTCGGGCCTGATGCTGGTGGGCAAGAGCCGCGCGGCGGTGGACGCCCTGGTGCGCGCCATCGCCGCACGGGAGGTGCAGCGTGAATACCTGGCGCTGGCCCACGGCGCCTGGAAGGGCGCCGAAGAACAGGGCGTGGACCAGCCGATTGGCCGGGACAGCCACAACCGCCTGCGCATGGCGGTGCTGCGGCCCGATGCCACCGGTGGCAAACCGGCCCAGACCACGTTCCGTCTGCTGGACGGGAACCCTTGCTTTTGTTGGGTGGCTTGCAAGCTGCACACCGGGCGCACGCATCAGATCCGTGTGCACATGGCCTGGCTGGGGCATCCGCTGGTGGGCGATGTGCTGTATGGCGGCAAACCGGTGCTCGGCATGCAGCGCCAGGCCCTGCACGCCACGCGGTTGCGCCTGTCGCATCCGGTCAGCGGTGAAAGCCTGGCTTTCCAGTCGCCACCGCCCGCCGATTGCATGGCGGCATTGGCCGAAGCCGGGCTCCATTACAATGAGCCGCAGTTGGGGTGAGGCCACCCCAGCCGTGCACAGGCCCTCAGCAGGGCGCCCTTCTCGCGATGGTTCCGATCGTTTTGACCGCCCCACCCGGATGCGTCCGCCCGTGGCACTGAGCTGGCGTCCCGTCCGCTGTTCCGGTCCCTTGTGAGGGCCGACAGCGCAGACACCCGCAGCAGCTTCACTCCGCCCGGACCGGCCCCGGCTTTTGACAGACACCAGCGATGAACACCACGGATGCCCGACGCGTCCTCGAGACGGCTTTGATTTGTGCGCCGCAGCCGCTCTCGGTGCGGGACATGGGCGTGCTGTTCGACGCCGAACTGGCGCCCGACACGATCAAGACCCTGCTGGCCGACCTGCGGCTGGAGTGGACCGGGCGTGGCGTGGAGCTGGTGCAGGTGGCCAGCGGCTGGCGGTTCCAGAGCCGACCCGAGCTGCGGCCTTACCTGGACCGGCTGCACCCTGAAAAACCGCCGCGCTACACCCGCGCCACGCTGGAGACCCTGGCCATCATCGCCTACCGCCAGCCGGTGACGCGCGGTGACATGGAAGACATCCGGGGCGTGACCATCAACTCCCTGATCCTCAAGCAGCTCGAAGACCGTGGCTGGGTCGAGGTGATCGGCCATCGCGAAACGGTGGGCCGCCCAGCGCTGTTCGCCACCACGCGCCAGTTTCTCGACGATCTCGGCATCGCTTCGCTCGACCAGCTGCCGCCGCTGGAAGGCAGCGAGGTCCAGGAGTCGGCCTTCGACCGGCTGGACTTCGAGTCGCTCGCCACCAGCCTGCAGGCCGAAGCTTCCGAAGAATCGCAACCGATCAAGGCCGACGAGCTCCAGGCGCCTTTGCCCGATACCCATATTCCGACCCTCGGCGCCCCGTCGCTGCCCGCTTCTCCACAGGACAACCATGACACCGGTGCCCCACCCGAACAACCCGCCTGAGTCGCTGCCCGAAGCGGCTGCGGCGCCAGCCAGCCCGGTCACACACCACCGTCCTGCCGAGCCCGAGGCGCTGCGCTTCGACGAAGTGGTCAGTGGTGCTTTTGATGCCGAGCAGGAGAAAGACCTGCCGCTGCCGACCAAGCGTGTGCTCGCCCCCCAGGCCGAATCGCCCAAGCTGCACAAGGTGCTGGCGCAGGCCGGCATGGGCTCGCGGCTGGAGATGGAGCAGCTGATCCTGGAGGGCCGCATCTCGGTCAATGGCGAGCCAGCGCACATCGGCCAGCGCATCCAGCTGGGTGACGTGATCAAGGTCAATGGCAAGCCGGTGCGGGTGCGCATGACGCCGCCGCCGCCTCGCGTGCTGGCCTATCACAAACCGGCGGGCGAGGTGGTGTCGCACGACGACCCGCAGAACCGGCCCACCGTGTTCCGCCGCCTGCCGCGCCTGTACCAGGGCAAGTGGCAGTCGGTCGGTCGGCTGGACCTGAACACCGAAGGCCTGCTGCTGCTCACCGACTCGGGCGAACTGGCCAACCGCCTGATGCACCCGCGCTTTGGCCTGCAGCGCGAATACGCGGTGCGCGTGCTCGGCGCCCTGTCCAACGACGAGAAGCAGCGCCTGCTTGACGGTGTGCGGCTTGACGATGGCGTGGCGCAGTTCGCCAGCATCGAAGACGGCGGCGGCGAGGGCGCCAATTGCTGGTACCGCGTCACCATCGGCGAAGGCCGCAACCGCGAGGTGCGTCGCATGTTCGAAGCGGTGGGCCATGCGGTCAGCCGGCTGATCCGCATCCGCTACGGCGCCATGGTGCTGCCGCGTGGCTTGAAGCGCGGTGTGTGGGTCGAGCTGGACCAGCGCGACATCGACCGCCTCACCAGCGCCGCGGGCATGTCGGCGGCGGGCGAGCGTGCGCCGCGGCCCGGTGGCCGTCACCCGACCCAGCGCGGCAAGTCGGTGCCCAAATCCGGCACCAAGAGCGGCGGACGCCAGTTCGGCAACCCGCCCGGCAGCCGTGGTGACACACCCGATGTGCGCCGCAGCAGCATGTTCGCCGCGCCAGCGGGCCAGCCGCGTGGCGGCAAGGCCGCAGGGCAGGGCGGTGCGGGCCAGCCCGACCCGATGAAGACCTCCTTCGGCTACATCGGGCAGGACGCGCTGCAGCGCCAGCGTGAGCAGGACGGCAAGCGCCCTGCGGGTGCCGGACGACGCCGGACCGGTGGCGGTGGCGGGCGCCAGGGTGGCCGCTGATTCGGGGGTCTGACGTCGAGGGCCTGCGGGCCGTGAATTTCATGCGGGCAATGTAGAATCGTGGGCTTTGCGGCACCTCGCAAGAATCCCTCTGGCACCCCCACAAATTCAAGGAAACCCATGGCCATCGAACGCACCCTGTCCATCATCAAGCCCGACGCCGTCGCCAAGAACGTCATCGGCCAGATCTACGCCCGTTTTGAAGCCGCCGGCCTGAAGGTCGTGGCCGCCCGCATGGCCCACCTCTCGCGCCGCGAAGCCGAGCAGTTCTACGCCGTGCACAAAGAGCGTCCTTTCTTCAAGGACCTGGTGGACTTCATGATCTCCGGCCCGGTGATGATCCAGGCCCTGGAGGGTGAAGGCGCGATCGCCAAGAACCGCGACCTGATGGGCGCCACCGACCCCAAGAAGGCCGCCGCCGGCACCATCCGCGCCGACTTCGCCGACAGCATCGACGCCAACGCCGTGCACGGCTCCGACGCC
>PNMN01000152.1 GCA_013823655.1 Comamonadaceae bacterium
CGAAGTGGAGAGCGAACCCGGCACCGGGGTCATGGGGCCGACAGCGGTCGAAGTGCCGCAGCCGGTGGTGTCGGTACTGCCCACCCGGTCGGTGCCGCTGCCGCGCGCGGTGCCGGTGCCTGCGCTGCGCACCGCGCGCCGCTTTTCGCGCCGCTCGCTGATGGGCAACCGGCGCGCCGTGCAGGACGCCATGGTGATCGCCGCGATCCTGGGCCCGTGCCGGGCTTACCAACCCCACGACATCGATTGACGACATGCATACAAGCGACGCGCTGGCCTTCCTGAACCAGTTCTGGCTGACCCTGCTGGTGCTGGTGCCGGTGGTGCTGGTGGCACGCGCGGTGGTGGCGGGCTCGCGCTACTCGCCCATCCTCATCATCGTGGTGTTCGGCCTCAGCCTGGGCGCCTTGCTGGTGGCGACGCGGGCCGGCGCGCCCGGGCTGCCCGACTTCTACCTGCTGGGCATGCTCGGGCGTGCCACCGTCATCGCGCTGACGGCATCGTTTTTCGTCGGCGGCCAGGAACTGCGGCGCCTGTTCGGCCGCGTGCAGGTGGCGGCCGACACCTCGGTGGTGCTGAACAAGAGCGAGGTCATCCTGGGCACCGGGCGCACGCAGCTGTTCTTCATCGTGCGCGCCTTCTTCGTGCTGCTGGGCGTGGACGCGACGGTGCGGGTGCTGCTGGGCACGGGCGGCGAGAAGGCGACGATCCTGCCGCTGCTGGCCTACCTGGGGCTGGTGTTCGCCGCCATCGTGATCGACCCCGGCGCGCAGGTCGACAACAAGCGGCGCTATCTCGGCAAAGGCGCGGTCGAACTGCTGCTGCTGATCCTGGCCCTGGCCGGCGCCACCCTGATCGCCGCGCGCGTGCGCGAGACGGCGGCCTTCCCGCCGATCTTCTTTGCCATGCTGATGGCCGTGCTGCTGGGCTGGTTCTGCCCGCGCTGGCGCCACGGGCCAGCGCTGCGCGCGCTGCTGTTTGGCGGCATCCCGGTGGTGCTGGCGGCCAACTTCCTGGTCGGCGGCTCGCTGCTGGTGCAATCGCTGGCGCTCGACGGCATGACACCGGTGCTGCTGTACGGCTTCTTCGGCCAGCTGCTGTGGATGTTCGGCGGCATCTCGCTGCTGATGTGGCTGGGCGGCACGGCGGCGGTGCGCAATCTCGCGCCCGGCATGGCCGGCGCGCTGTCGCACGCCGGGCTCACCGGCGCCTGCACCGCCGGCGACATGGGCGAGGTGGCGCAGCACCGGGCGCCGATCATGATCGCCGTGCCTTTCTTCGGCCACGTGTTCCTGTTCACCATCCTCGCCTTCAGCCTCGATGCCGGGCGCCTGCTGCTGTGGCCGACGGCGCTGGTGGCGCTGGCCGGTGTGGTGATCAGCGCCTTCGCGTTCCGGCAGTTGCGCCGCTCCGGCGGCGAGGACCGTGCCGAGGTGAGGGCGCTGATGCTGTTTTCCTTCGGCTGGCAGTTGACGGCGCTGTTCGGTGGCCTGCTGCTGCTGGCGCAGCTGCCGCTGGCGCATGCGGCCATGGCCGCCAGCGCCGCGCTGTCGCACTTCGGCCTGTTCGCCGCGCTGCAGGGCGGCCTCTTCGGTGCCGAGGCCGCGACGCTCATTGCCTTCGTCTTCGCCATGCCTTTCCTTGTGCATCCGTTCGTCTTCTTCATGTTCGGCTGCGGCATGGAACGCGACGGCGAGATGCCGCGCCTGCCCGCTTACCTGCTGGCAGGGGTGGGGGCGGTGGGTGTGCTGGCGGCGTTGTTCGGGGGCGGCTGGGGTGGATCGTGATCGATCCAAGGCCGTGCCTCCGGTTCATGACGCGCCACGCAAGGAGCAAGCTGGATCAAAAGGGCAGGGCACGAGTGGTTGCGCCATTCCCGCGCCGCAACCTGGCGCCGCCGTCGACAAGCGCATGCTGCACCCCCATCGGCCACTCTGGTTGCAGACCGTTCCTGGCGGCGCCGAGCACAATCCGCCACCGACTTGACGTCGGTGTCAAGTCTTGAAGAAGGGCCATCCGATGAGCGAAATGCTGTCATTCAAGCTCGAACTGGAGCAACAGAGCGACTATGAATTTCGCGTCAAGTTCGACTGGCCCGGGGTCGACGAGTTGCTGCTCGATGAACCGGAGCCGCTCGGGCACGCGGCCGGTCCGAACGCTGCCCGCCTGATCGGCGCGGCGGTGGCCAACTGCCTGTCGTCGAGCCTGTTGTTCTGCATGCGCAAGTTCAAGCAGACGCCCGGCACGTTGCGTGCCGAAGTCAGCGGTGAACTGGTGCGCAACGAAGGCGGTCGTCTTCGCATCGGTCGGTTCGACGTCACGATCCACCTGGCCGACGAGGCCGGTGCGATCCAGCACTTCGACCGCTGCCTGAGCCAGTTCGAGGATTTCTGCGTCGTCACCGAGAGCGTGCGCCACGGCATTCCGGTGGGCGTGCGCGTCGTCGATGCCACCGGTGCGGAGCTCTTCGTCGGCGGCGAGTCGGCTGCCGCGTCACCGAGCCCACAGGGCATCTGAGGCTGAGAGTCTTTCTACCATGCCAGTGAAACGAAGCAAGCTGCTCGCCCCGGCGCTCGTCGCCGGTCTCGTCCTGGTGCTCGTGGCAGGCGCCGCGTACTGGCGCTTCGGGCGCGCCGTGGCGGTGCCGATCATCGAGGCCGCGCAGGGTACGCTGGCCCAGCGCGTCGTCGGCCCCGGCACGCTGCAGGCGCGCGTGCCGGTGACGCTGGCCGCGCGCATCACGGCCACGGTGCGGCAGGTCAGCGTGGACATCGGCGACGAGGTCAAGCGCGGTCAGCCGCTGGTGCTGCTCGATGATCGCGACCTCGTTGCCAAACGCGGCGTGGTCGGCGGCCAGCAGACCGCGCTGGCGCGCAATGTCGACGCGGCCAAGGCGGGCGTCGCCAAGGCGCAGGCCGACCTTGACCTGGCGCGCAACAAGCAGCAGCGCGACACCGAGTTGCTGCGCAGCGGATTCGTTTCGCAGGCCGTGCTTGACGGCGCCGACGCCGCGTTGCGCGCCGCGCAGGCCAATCTGGACAACGCACGCGCCGCCCACGCCGCGCGCCAGGCCGACGCGAGCGCGCTGCAGCACGAAGCCCGCTATGCCGACACCGTGCTGTCGTTCACCCGCATCGCGGCGCCGATGGATGGCGTCATCATCGCGCGCCAGGCCGAGGTCGGTACCACGGTCGTTCCGGGCAGCACGCTGCTGCGCATGGTCGATCCGGCCACGCTCTGGGTGGCGATGAGCGTGGACGAGTCGGTGCTCGCCCGCGTGCAGGTCGGCCAGGCAGCAAGCATCCGCATGCGCAGCGGCGAGCTGCTGCCGGGCAAGGTCGCACGCATCACCCACCAGTCCGACGCCGCGACGCGCGAGCTCGAAGTGAACATCGCTTTGGACAAACCGCCGGCACGCTTCGCGATCGACCAGGAGGCCCAGGTCTCGGTCGATACCGGGGCGGTGGCGGGCATCGCGGTGCCGGTGACGGCGCTGACCCGCGACCGCGAGGGCCGCCAAGGTGTGCTGATCGTGGTGGACGCGCGCGCCGAGTTCCGGCCCGTGCAGACCGGTGCCAGCGATGGGCACCAGGCCCTGGTCACCCAGGGGCTGGCCGCCGGCGAACGCGTCGTCGCCGCAGCCGACGGCGTCCGGGCCGGCATGCGCGTGCGCCCGCAAGCCGCGGCCGGCCGCTGAGCACCGGGCCGGGGCGCGACGCAGGAAGCCAGCGATGGACCTCGCCCTGAAGGACATTCGCCGCCACCTCGGCAAGTTCATCGCCACCATCGTCGGCGTGGCGATGCTGCTGGCCATCGTGCTGGTGATGAACGGCATCTACCGGGGCAACATCGCCGACGGCGTCTGGCTGATCGACAACACGGCCAGCGACCTGTGGGTCGTCGAGCGCGGCCGCGGCGGGCCCTTCAACGAGAGCTCGCGCATCCCGCTGGCCAGTCACAAGAGCGTGGCCGCGACGCCGGGCGTGGTCCAGGCCAGCGCGCTGGTGATCTACTCGGCGCAGCGCGAGATCGGCGCCAGGGACCAGCAGTTCACGGTCATCGGCTACGACGTGTTCGGTGGCCTGGGCGGCCCTGGCGGCATCGTGCGCGGGCGGGCCATCGAAGCGCCGCACTTTGAGGTGGTGCTCGATGCCAAGCTCGGCCTGGACCTCGGCGACAAGCTGCCCCTGGGCACCCATGACTACACGGTGGTGGGCATCACGCAGGGCGCGGTCGATTCCGGCGGCAACCCGCTGCTCTACCTGTCGCTGCCCGATGCGCAGCAGGTGCAGTTCCAGCAGGACAACCGGGCACTGGTGGCGGCGCGCGCGGCCAACCTGCAACGCCTGGAGCGCGCGGGCTACTCGTCCGAGCAGGCTGCGCGCCTGTTGCCGCTGCTGTCGAGCTCAGGCGATACGGTCAACGCGGTGCTGGTGAGGCTGGCGCCCGGCGCCGACGGCGTGCAGGTCGCGCAGCACATCCGCGACTGGCTGTACTTCAACGTCTACACCACCGAAGAGCAGCGCAATCTGATGCTCGAAGGCCGGCTCGCCCGCATGTCGGCGGTGCTCGGGCTGTTCCGCGCGCTGCTGCTGATCGTCTCCATCGTCATCATCGCGCTCATCATCTACGTGCTGACGATCGAGAAGATCCGCTCGATCGCCACGCTCAAGCTGATCGGCGCGTCCAACTGGGTGATCGTGCGCCTGATCATGGAGCAGTCGATGGCGCTGACGCTGGCCAGCTTCGCGCTCGCCTACGGCCTGCGCGAACTGATCGCACCCGGCTTCCCGCGCAGCCTGGCCTTCCTGGCCCAGGAGACCGCCATCACCTTCGGCGTGATGCTGGTCGGCGGCGTGCTGGCCAGCGGGATGGCGATCTGGCATGCGCTGCGCACGCCGCCGCAGCTGGCGCTCGGGGGATGACGTTGGTCGATGCCAAAAAGCCGGTCGTCGAGGTCGAGGGCGTGTCCAAGACCTTCGGAACCGCAGACCTTGCGGTGCAGGCGCTCAAGCCTTGTTCGTTCGCGGTCCAGCAAGGCGAGCTCGCGGCGCTGCTGGGCCCCAGCGGCTCGGGCAAGAGCACGCTGCTGCTGGCGATCAGCCTGATCCTGGAGCCGAGCACCGGGCGCATCGTGGTGGGCGGGCAGGAGATCTACAACAACGGCTGGACGGGGGTCGATGACCGAGCCTTCCGCCGCCGCAACATCGGCTTCATCTTCCAGCAGCACAACCTGATCCCGTTCCTCACCGCGATCGAAAACGTCGCCCTGGTGATGCGGTTGAACGGCATCGGCCGGCGCGAGGCGACGCGGCGCGCGCAGGAACTGCTCGGCTACCTCGAGATCGCGCACCGCGCCGATGCGCTGCCGGCCAACCTCTCTGGCGGCGAGCAGCAGCGCGTGGCCATCGGGCGCGCCCTGGCCAACGAGCCGCCGCTGATCCTGGCCGACGAGCCGACCGCGGCACTCGACACCGAGCGCGGCACCAAGGTGATGGCGCTGCTGAAGAAGATCGCCCGCGAGCGCCGCTCGGCGGTGATCACCGTCACCCACGACCACCGCATGATCGAAGGCTTCGACACCGTCTATCACCTCGACGACGGCGTGCTGGCACGCATGCCGCAGGCGACTGCCGCGCACTGAGCGTCTACTGCTGGGCAAACTCGAGCAGTGCCTTCGGGTCCACCACCGTCACCCGTTCGCGCTCGAGCCGGACCCAGCCACTTTCCTCGAAGTTGCCCAGCAGCCGGCTCACGAACACGCGCACGCTGCCCAGCTCATCGGCCAGGTTCTGGTGTGTGGCGCTGAGCACTGGGCCGCGCTGGACCAGCAGCCGCGCCAGCCGCGTGTCGAGCTTGCGAAACGCGACTTCCTCGACCAACTCCATCACCTCGGCCAGCCGGGCCCCGTACATGTCGAACACGAAGTGGCAAAAGGGCGGGTGCTGCAGGATCAGTTCCTGGAACAAGTGGGCTGGGATGGGCAGCAGCGTCACATCGCTTTCGGCAACACCTCGGGCCGCATATGTGGTCTCGCTCAGCAGGCAGCCGCCCGACAGGATGCAGGCCTCGCCCGGACTGACGCGGTAGAGCACGATCTCGCGGCCACTCGGCGAGGTCTTGGACACGCGCACGCTGCCTTCGAGCACCAGCGGGAAACCCTCACACGGCATGGTGGGCTCGAACAGCACGCTGCCCGCAGGCGCCTGGCGCAGCGGCGCGGCGGCCAGCAACTCGGCCAGCCGTGCCGCAGGCAACTCGGCCAGCACCGGAAAGCGGGCCAGCAGCAGGTCGCGCGTGTTCGAGGTGTCGTTCATCGGATTCTTGTTCAGGGTCGAAAGAGCTGCGGCTGACGGGTTTGCGCTACCTGGGTTGCCGACAGCGAGTGAGGCTGTGCCGGATGCCTGCGCACATCGCACCCACATTGCGCAGGGGCATTGTATGGACGCCGGACCCGATGCCTGCCAGGCCGACCTTGTTTGCCCCTGATGCCGCAGCAAGAACCGCGTCGCTGCGGAGGGTCTGTTGGCGCAGCGCCGCTGCCCACAGTGCGGCCAGGCGCTGTTCGACGGTCACCCGGTCGCGCTGCCGGGCGCGCGGTTCGAGCGCCACAGCGCCAGCCCGGGCTTGCCGGTGGTGGTCGTCTTCTGGGCGCCGTGGTGCGGGCCGTGCCGTGCGATGGCGCCGGTCAGACGGCTGACCCTATCGGCTGCCCCTTTTCGAAGGGAGCGCTCTCAGCCTGCGGGCTTGACCATCGGCCAGCCGCGACGCGCCCATCCGGACATGCCGCCGTGGACGTACTTCACGTTGCTGTAACCGTGCTTGCGCAGGGTTTTGAGTGTGGCGCTGGATCGGTTCTGCGTGTTGCAGATCAGCAGCACCGGCTGCGCCGGGTCGTTCGGAATCTCGGCCCGCCGTGCGCCCAGCTGGCTCATCGGCAGCAGGCGGGCACCCGCCGCAACGCCGGTGGCGTGTTCGGCACGCTCGCGGATGTCGATCAGCAGCGCGCGGCCTGCCTCATGCGCGCTGCGCGCGTCGTCCAGGCTGACGACGTCGCCCTCGTCAGCGGCGCAAGCCGTCGCGGCGAGGCCTGTCGCCAACAGCGCCAGGAGCATGGCGCGGCGGTTGCACGCGGGATGGCGTTGATCGGTCACGCGCTCATCTTCCCGATGGCGCAACTCAGGTACGACTTGGCCACTGCGGTGGCCGAGCGCAGGCCCTCGACCGAGCCCTTCTCCGGGTAGCCCATGCGCGCGAGCGCGGCGGCAAGCTCGCCGCGCAGTTCCGCTGCGGCCCCGATCTCGACGCTGTGGGTGGAGGGATCCACGACGACCTGCGTCACCCGCGGATCGGCGCGCAGCGTCTTTTCGATGGTGCTGGCGCAACCGCCGCACTTGAGGTTCTCGACCTCGAAACGGATGCTGTTTTCGCTGTTCATGAGCGACTCCTTGAACGGAACAGGATGGAAACGGCGGCATTTTGCATGATCGCGTGGAGTCGGTCTGCCACCGGGGTGGCAGACCGCAGACAACTCGACGCCTATCCTGTCCCCTCGAATCATGATCAGCATGCTTGACCCAACCCACCGAAGGAAACGTTGATGAACTCCCTGACCGCAACCCGTTCGATCCGCAAACCGCTGCTGCACAGCGCCGCTTGGCTGCTGCTGGCCATCACCCTC
>PNMN01000153.1 GCA_013823655.1 Comamonadaceae bacterium
GGGCTGCAGATCGAGCTTGATGCTGCGCGCCGCCGGGCCTTCGCCGATCATGATGTCGATCTGGTAGTCCTCCAGCGCCGGGTAGAGGATTTCCTCGACCACCGGGCTGAGGCGGTGGATCTCGTCGATGAACAGCACGTCGTTGGGCTCCAGGTTGGTCAGCAGCGCCGCCAAGTCCTTGGGCTTTTCCAGCACCGGGCCACTGGTCTGGCGCAGGTTCACGCCCAGCTCCTGCGCAATGATGTGGGAGAGCGTGGTCTTGCCCAGCCCCGGCGGGCCGAACAGCAGCACGTGGTCCAGCGCCTCGCTGCGCTTCCTGGCCGCGCCGATGAAGATTTCCAGCTGCTCGCGCACCTTCTGCTGGCCCACGTACTCGTCCAGCAGCTTGGGCCGCAGCGCGCGCTCGACCGCCTCTTCCTTGGGCGAAAAGGGGGCGGCGGACACCACGCGCGGCGCGGGGGCGAAATCGTCGGTCTGGATGCTCACGGGGCGGCCCTGGCTGGAGGAGTGCGGGAGGCGGTCGCTGACTATACACAGCGGTTGTTATACACAGTGCTTTGGCACGCACGGATTCAAGCCGGGACCCCAAGAGGCCGATACGACACCCATCTGCCCTGCCCTGTCGAGGTCTTGTCGTGTCACCGTTCGCTGTGTTCTGCCGCCCTGTCTGCCCACTGGCCTGCGCGCTGGTTTTGAGCCTCGCGGCTGGTGCGGCCAGCGCTGCGGGCACCACCGCAGATTCCCCGTCCAAACCGGTGGCGCCCGCCACTGCAAAGACCCCCGCGCAACCGAACGCGGGAGACGCCAAGCCCGCACCCCCCACCCACGACCCGGGCATCGTGGTCGAGCGCATCCGCGCGGCACTGGCCGAGCGCTCGGAACAGGACAAACTGCGCGTGCTGGTGGGCGATCAGCCACTGGCCACCCACCCCCACGCCGATCAACCGGCCACACCGCCCAAGCCCAAACCCCGCACCCGGCCCAAGGCTCAGGCCACGGCAACCAGCGAACCACACTGGGCCTACAGCGGCGCCCATGGCCCGGCGCACTGGGGTCGGTTGAAACCGGCCTACGGCGCCTGCGCCAGCGGCCAGCGCCAGTCGCCGATCCAGATCGACACGCGCCAGACCCTGCAAGGCCCGGCCGAACCGCTGCAACTGGCCTACGGCAGCAGCGGCGGCAGCGTGGTGCACACCGGCCACACCATCCAGGTGGATGTGGCGGGCCCGCACACGCTGACGGTGCGCGGCAGCAGCTTCCACCTGCAACAGCTGCGGTTCCACCACCCGGCCGAGATCCGCATCGACGACAAGACCCACGCCATGGCGCTCCACCTGCTGCACCGCAACGAGCAGGGCCAGATGGCGATGCTGGTGGTGCCGCTGGAGGCGGGCGACGCACACCCTGAAATCGACAAAATCTGGACCCACATGCCGCTGGAGGTGAAGGACCGCGTGCCGCTGCCCAACGGTCTGATGAACCTGCGCGCCCTGCTGCCGACCGACCCGCGCTACTTCCAGTTCATGGGTTCGCTCAGCGAGCCGCCTTGCACCGAAGGCGTGTTGTGGCTGGTGCTGAAACAGCCGGTGACGATCAGCCCCGAACAGCTGCGGCTGTTCGCCCAGCTGTTCCCCATGAACGCGCGACCCTTGCAGGCGGCCAATGGGCGGGTGGTGCGCGAGGGGATGTGATAGGGGAAGGCCCCCAAGCGTCCCGCGCCTTGGGCGGCGCGGACCGGGGCTGCGCCGCTGTGCGGGTCGCTACTTCGCCAGCGCCTTCAGCGCCAGCTTGATGCCTTCGCTCACGCCCACCCCCGCCGGCAGAGCCTTGAGCGCGGCGGCGGCGTCTTTTTCGTTGTAGCCCAGCGCCATCAGCGCCTGCTGGATGTCGCTCGCCGCGTCGCCCACGGCGTGGGCGCTGCCCAGCGGCGGCAGCTCGGCGCCCAGCTTGCCCTTGAGTTCGAGCAGCAGGCGTTCGGCGGTTTTCTTGCCGATGCCCGGCACCTTGATGATGCGCCCGGCCTCCTGCGCCGTGACCGCCTGCGCCAGCTCGGTCACGGAGAGGCCGGAGAGCACGGAGAGCGCCGTGCGCGGGCCGATGCCGCTGATCTTGACCAGCTGGCGGAACGCCTCGCGCTCGGCGGCGGTGGCAAAACCGTAGAGCAGTTGGGCGTCTTCGCGCACCACGAAATGCGTCAGCAGCGCCACCCGCTCGCCCAGCGCGGGCAGGTTGTAGAAGGTGCTCATCGGCACATCCACCTCGTAACCGACGCCGTGGCAGTCGACCAGGATCTGGGGCGGGTTTTTCTCCAGCAGCGTGCCGGTCAACTTGCCTATCATTGGGTGCTTCCTTTGTTGCCGCTCAACCCAACGGATTATCGGTTTGATCCTCCGCCACACCTTCTCCCCGCCGACAACGCCCGCATGGCCCACCTCTGCGGCCCGATGGACGGCCACATCCGCAGCATCGAGGCGGCGCTGCAGATCAAGGTGGCGCACCGCTTCGAGCAGTTCCGCATCGAAGGCCCGAAGGCCCGGGCCAACCAGGCGCTGGAGGTGCTGCAGGCGCTGTACGAGATGGCGAAGAAGCCGATCCCGGCCGAGACCGTGCAGCTCATGCTGAGCGGCGACACCGCGCTGGCCGCGCCGGGCGACGGCGCGCTGGCCATGCAGACGCGGCGCGGCGAGGTGCGCGGGCGCACGCCCAACCAGGCGCGCTACCTGGAGAACATGGCCACGCACGACATCACCTTCGGCATCGGCCCGGCCGGCACCGGCAAGACCTATCTCGCCGTGGCCTGCGCGGTGGACGCGCTGGAGCGCAGCGCGGTGCAGAAGATCGTGCTGACCCGCCCGGCGGTGGAAGCGGGCGAAAAACTCGGCTTCCTGCCCGGCGACCTGGGCCAGAAGGTGGACCCGTACCTGCGCCCGCTGTACGACGCGCTGCACGACCTGATGGGCACGGACAAGGTGCAAAAAGCCTTCGAACGCCAGCAGATCGAGATCGCGCCGCTGGCCTTCATGCGCGGGCGCACGCTGAACCACGCCTTCGTCATCCTGGACGAAGCGCAAAACACCACGGTGGAGCAGATGAAGATGTTCCTCACCCGCATCGGCTTCGGCAGCAAGGCGGTGGTGACGGGTGACGTGAGCCAGATCGACCTGCCGCGCACGCAGCCGAGCGGCCTGATCGACGCCGAGCGCATCTTGAAGCGCGTGCAAGGCATCGCCTTCAACCGCCTGACCAGCGCCGACGTGGTGCGCCATCCGCTGGTGGCCCGCATCGTGGACGCCTACGACGCGCGCGGTGGCGAGGCCGACGATCTGTTGCCGCCGCTGCCATCCGCCCAACGCGCGCGCCGCAAGGCCACCTGAGACCCCGCCATGGCCCTGCCCTCCCTCAGCCTGTCGCTGCAGTTCGGTGATCTGCAAGACGCCGCCCGCCACCGCGCCGCGCTGCCGCGCCACAAAGTCATGCGCTGCATCCGCCATGCGCTGGCGACCGATGCCGAGATCACGGTGCGCATCGTGGACGCCGAAGAAGGCCAGGCGCTGAACCGCGACTACCGCCAGCAAGACCACGCCACCAATGTGCTGACCTTCGACTACGCCACCGCACCCGTGGTGATGGCCGACCTGGTGCTGTGCGCGCCGGTGGTGGCGCGCGAGGCGAAAGAACAGCAGAAGACCCTGGCCGATCACTACGCGCACCTGCTGGTGCACGGCACCCTGCACGCCCAGGGCTGGGACCACGAGACCAGCGCAGCCGACGCCGACGCCATGGAAGCGCGCGAGATAAAAATCCTCGCCGGACTGGGTTTGAAGAATCCGTACCGGGGCGACCAAACCTAGGCTAAAGCGGGCGCAGGCCCTGTGCTTCCACCTCCACCAGCAACTCGGCACGGCAGATGTCGGCCTGCAGGCACACCACCGGTGCCGCCCCCACGCGCTCGGCCATCACGGCCTGTACCCGGGGCGCGTCGCTGGCGTGCCGGATGTACACGCGGTAGCTCAGTCCGTCCAGAGCATGCCCGCCGCTGCGGCTGCGCCGGTTCGCCTGCGCCAGCACGCTCGCCACGTTGTCCATGGACTCGCGGGTCTGCGCCAGCACATCGCCCAGGTGCACGCTCTGGTGCCCGACGATGCTGGCCGTGCCGGAGATGAACAGCAGCTCCTGCCCCGGCGGATACACCAGCGCCGCTCTTGAAAAGGTCGGGCTGCGCGGCCCGTATTGCGCCGGGTAGTGGTAGGCACTCACCTGGCGCGGGTTCTCGATCGGCACGCTCGGCGTTGGCCCCGCCAGGAACGCGATCGATAGCGGACCGCCCGCCAGCCCGAGCGCGCAGGCCGCCGGCACCCGCCCCACCACACTGCGCGCGCCCTGCAGGAAAGCGTCGGCGCGCCCCAGGTTGAACTGGCGGTAGCGCTCCAGGCCGTGCGCCTGCGCATGGATGTCGGCCATGTAGTTCCAGACCCGCCACAGGTGCGGCAGGCCCTGCCCGTCCAGCAGGCGGAAGATGCGCCCATAGGCCTGCTCGCTGAGCGCGCGCAGGCCGGGTCCGTCCGGCGTTTCCGCGAGTTCGATCACGCCGAACAGCAGCTCCCCGGCGCGCCGCCAGCGGATGCCCTCGGTGGTGCCCGCCGTGGGTTCTGTGGCGACCAGCCAGGCCTCGTGCACCGGGGCGGCACCGGCGTCAAGAAGGGGGGCACGCAGGTGCTGCAGCGGCCAGGCGGGCACGCCAGCTGGCGGCTGCGGCCCCAGCAGGCTGGCACCCAGCACGCCGGGTGTGTCGGGTGCCAGGGGGGAAAGAACACTCAGGCATTGCATCGTCATGTGGGGGTATCAGAAAGCTGTCATGCGCAACGGGATCGTCACCGGGCCGTCGTTCACCAGGTGCACCTGCATGTGTGCACCGAAGCGGCCGGTTTGCACCACCGGGTGCTGGGCCCGGGCCGCTTGCACGAAACGGTCGTACAGCGCTTGGCCGAGCGCGGGCGCCGCCGCGTTGGTGAAACCGGGCCGGTTGCCGCTTTGCGTGTCGGCCGCCAGGGTGAACTGGCTGACGATCAGCAGGCCGCCGCCCACGTCCTGCACGCTGCGGTTCATCTTGCCCTGCTGGTCCAAAAAAATGCGCAGTTTCAGGATCTTGGCCAGCAGCTTCTGGCCGATCGCCTCGGTGTCGGCGGGTTCGGCGCAGAGCAGCACCAGCAGGCCGGCGCCGATCTGGCCCACGGTGTCGCCCGCGATCACCACGCGGGCCTCGCTCACGCGTTGCAGCAAGGCCATCATGTCGGTGACTCCATCGGGGCCATGCTGCACTTGAGGGGGCTGGTGAGGGTCACCGCCACTGCGGCCATCGGCATCGGCATCGGCATCGGCAGGCGCTGCGGTGTGAGGTAAAGGGATGCAAAATCCATGGCCCGATTGTCGCGCAACGCCCTGCGCGGCCCGTCCGCTCCAGCGGTGGCGCAAGATGCAACCGCTGGGTATCCGTTCGGTGCCAGAATGGGCCGAGATTCATTCCATGACAAGCCCGCCCGCCGTTTCCACCTCCGCGCCCGACCACGTCGGCGGTTTCTGGCTCGGCCCGACCGATGTCTGGCTGCTCGCCGAAGGCAAGCACCTGCGGCCCTGGCAAAAGCTCGGTGCCCACCCCACGGTGCTGGACGGCGCAGCCGGCGCCGCGTTCGCCGTCTGGGCGCCGCACGCGCGCTCGGTCGGTCTGCTCGGCGACTTCACCGACTGGCGCGCCCAGCCCATGCGCCTGCGCCCGGAGTGCGGGGTGTGGGAACTGTTCGTGCCCGGCGCCAGCGTGGGCGACTGGTACAAGTTCGAGGTGCAGGGCGCCGACGGCCGGTACGTGATGAAGACCGACCCCTACGCGCGCCAAACCGAGTTGCCGCCGGGCAATGCGGCGCGTGTGTGCGAGGCGCTGCGCACCACCACCGCTCCCACCATCCGGCACCAGCGGCCCGCCGCGCCCATGGCCATTTATGAAGTGCACGCCGGTTCCTGGAAACGCCCCGACGGCCCGCACACCCTGCCCACCTGGGACGACCTGAGCACGCACCTGGTGCCCTACGCAGCGGGCCTGGGCTTCACCCACCTGGAGCTGCTGCCGGTCAGCGAGCACCCGTTCTACGCCTCCTGGGGCTACCAGCCCACCGGCCTGTACGCGCCCACCGCGCGCCACGGCTCGCCCGAAGCCTTTCGCCGTTTCGTGGACGCGGCCCACGCCGCAGGGCTGAAGATCATCCTGGACTGGGTGCCCGCCCACTTCCCCACCGACGAGCACGCGCTGGCCCGCTTCGACGGCACCGCGCTCTACGAGCACGCCGACCCGCGCGAAGGTTTCCACCGCGACTGGAACACCCTGATCTACAACTTCGGCCGCTTTGAAGTGCGCAACTTCCTGGTCGGCAACGCGCTGTTCTGGGTCGAGCAGTACGGCATCGACGGCCTGCGCGTGGACGCGGTGGCCTCCATGCTGTACCGCGACTACAGCCGCCCGCCCGGCCAGTGGCTGCCCAACCGCGACGGTGGGCGCGAGAACCTCGAAGCGATCGACTTCCTGCGCGAGGTGCACGAGGTGCTGCAGCGCGAAGCGCCGCAGGCCACCACCATGGCCGAAGAATCCACCGCCTTCCCGCGCGTCACCGGCCCGGTGCGCGAAGGCGGCCTGGGCTTCGATCACAAATGGAACATGGGCTGGATGCACGACACCCTGGCCTATTTCGCGCTCGACCCGGTGCACCGCCGCTGGCACCACCACAAGCTCACCTTCGCCCTGATGTACGCCTGGAGCGAAGACTATTGCCTGCCGCTCTCGCACGACGAGGTGGTGCACGGCAAGGGTTCGCTGCTGGGCAAGATGGCCGGCGACCCCTGGCAGCAGCGCGCCAACCTGCGCGCGCTGTACGCCTGGATGTACGCGCACCCGGGCAAAAAACTGCTGTTCATGGGTGCCGAACTGGCCCAGCCCACCGAGTGGGACCACGACAGCGAGCTGCCCTGGCAGCTGCTGCAAGACCCGGCCCACGCCGGCGTGCAGCGGCTGGTGGGCGACCTCAACCACGCCTACCGCAGCGGCCCCGCCCTGCACGCGCGCGACACCGACCCGCACAGCTTCCAGTGGCTGGTGGTGGACGACGCCGAGCACTCGGTGCTGGCCTTTGCGCGCCACGGCCACCGGCCCGAAGACACGGTGGTGGTCATCGCCAACCTCACCCCGGTGGTGCGCCACGGCTACCGCCTGGGCCTGCCGCACGGCGGCGGCTGGCACGAAACCCTGAACACCGATTCGGCCCACTACGGCGGCAGCAACGTCGGCAACCACGGCCGCGTGCGGACCGACGAAGTGCCGCTGCACGGCCAGCGCTGGTCTGTCGGCCTGACGCTGCCGCCGCTGGCGGTGTTGTGGATACAACCAGAAGCCGCAAACGCATGAGCGCAACGCAGGGCCGCCCCCAAGCCAGCTCGTACCGCAGCCCGCAGGGCGAAGGTACTCCTGTGCGCGCCGCGCCGGGCCGCCCCCAAGCCAGCTCGTACCGCAGCCCGCAGGGCGAAGGTACTCCAGTGAGCACCGCCGGGCCGCTCCCAAGGCGCTCAGCCCCGCAGTGCGCAGCACGGAGGGTG
>PNMN01000154.1 GCA_013823655.1 Comamonadaceae bacterium
TCGCTCAGCAGGCCGGCCAGCAGGTTGACGGGCTTGACCTCGTGCAGGCTGCCGTCTTTCTTGCCCTTGCCACGCGGGGTGCGGATGGCGTCGTAAACGAAGGCTTCGCTCATGGTGTCTCCTGGGGGATTGGCCCGGGTGGTCGGGACGTTCGGATCAGTATAGACTTTTGCCAAGCAAATGCTTTGTATAAATCAACGCCCCCAGTCCAAAAGGTGACACCATGATCGAACGCAGCCTGTTCAACACCGACCACGAGGCCTTCCGCGACAGCTTCCGCCGCTTTGTCGACAAGGAAATCACGCCCTTCCACGACGGCTGGGAAGAGCAGGGTTATGTGGACCGCGAGGTCTGGCGTGCGGCGGGTGAGAACGGTTTTCTGTGCATGACCATGCCCGAGGAATACGGCGGCGCCGGAGCCGACAAGCTGTATTCGGTGGCGCAGATGGAGGAAATCTCCCGTGCGGGCGCCAGCGGCATCGGCTTCGGCCTGCACAGCGAGATCGTGGCGCCGTACATCCTGCACTACGGCACCGAGGCGCAGAAACACAAATACCTGCGGCTGCTGGCCACCGGCGAGATGGTGGGCGCCATCGCCATGAGCGAACCCGCGGCGGGCAGCGACCTGCAGGGCGTGAAGACCACGGCCATCAAGCAGGCCGACGGCAGCTACCTGCTCAACGGCAGCAAGACCTTCATCACCAACGGCTGGCACGCGGATCTGGTGATCGTGGTCGCCAAGACCGACCCGGCGGCCGGTGCGAAAGGGACCAGCCTGCTGCTGGTCGAGCAGGGCATGCCGGGCTTCAGCAAGGGCAAGCGCCTGAAGAAGCTGGGTATGAAGGCGCAGGACACGTCGGAACTGTTTTTTGACAATGTGAAGCTGCCGGCCGAGAACCTGCTGGGTGGCGAGGCGTTTGAAGGCAAAGGCTTCATCTGCCTCATGGAGCAGCTGCCGTGGGAACGTTTGCAGATCGCCATCAGTGCGGTGGCCGCCGCGCAGGCGGCGATCGACTGGACGGTCGAGTACGTGAAGCAGCGCAAGGTGTTTGGCCAGGCGGTGGCGAGCTACCAGAACACCCGTTACACCCTGGCCGAGCTGCAGACCGAGGTGCAGGTGGCGCGCGTGTTCGTGGACAAATGCTGCGAGCTGGTGTGCCAGGACAAGCTCGACACGGCCACCGCCAGCATGGCCAAGTACTGGTGTTCCGACCTGCAGTGCAAGGTGATGGACGAGTGCGTGCAGCTGTTTGGCGGCTACGGCTACATGTGGGAATACCCGATCACCCGGGCCTACGCCGATGCGCGGGTGCAGCGCATCTACGGCGGCACCAACGAGATCATGAAAGAGGTGATCTCGCGCGGCATGGGGCTGGGCGGCAAATAGGCCTGCCCAAAGCCGCGCCGAAAGGCATCAGAGTTTGATGACGCTCGCCAGCGGCACCCCGGGCGGCGCCTGGTGGTCGGCCATCACCCAGGCGCGGTCGGGCTGCTCGGCGGCTTCCTGCAGCAGCTCGTACACCAGGCGCATCGACGGGCCATCGAGCGCGGCGAAGGGCTGGTCGATCAGCGTCACCGGTGCGCCTGCGGCAAAGGCCGCACTGAGCCAGACCTTGCGTTTGCTGCCGGTGGAGAGCATGTAGATCGGTTTGTGCAGGTGCGGGGTGAGCGCAAAACCGTCCACCAGATTGGCCAGGGCTTCGCGGCAGAAGCGCGGGTGCTGCCGGGGCAGGTTGTCCAGAAAGGCTGCCGCGCTGAGTGCGTCGTGCGCCGGGGTCTGCGGATCGATCCAGAACACCTGCTGGCGGTGGCGTTCGCGCGCTTCGTCGGGCCGAACGCCCTGCACGCTGAGCGTGCCGACCTCGGCAGCGAGTTCGCCGGCCAGCAGGCGCAGCAGCGTGGTCTTGCCGCTGCCGTCTTCGCCAGTGACCAGGCTCACACCGGGCGGGATGTCAAAGCCCAGGCCGTGGAACAGGCGGTGACCGGGCCAGCCAAAACCCAGCCCCCGGGCTTGAACGAGGTACGCAGTGGACATGCTCGAAAGACGCGCTCAGTACCCGATGCTGTAGCGCGTGCCGCGGTGGTTGAGCACCGCCTTGCCCGGGCCAATGGTTTCGAGCTGCAGGCCGGGCGCGATCTCTTCGCCTTCGTGCACCACTTTGCCGTTGGCGATCAGCATGCGGTGCGCCGGGTTGCTGGAGTAGGTGGAGCCCGACACGCTGACCTGGGGCAACTGGGCGCGGATGTCGGGCGGCAGCTCGGCAAAGCTGGGCACGTTGCCGGTGCCGTTGCCGGTGCCGTTGCCGGTGCCGTTGCCGGTGCCGATGGTGCCGACCGTCGGGGTGGGGGTGGTCGCGGCGCGGGCACCGGGCGGCGGTGCCACCACTGGCGCGGGGCCGGCGGGTGCGTGTGCAGGCGCAGGCGTCAGGATGGGCAGGGCCGGCGCGGGTGGCGCGGGTGGCTCGGGTGGTGCTGCGGTGACGGCGAGCGGTGGCGCTGCAGGCGGCTCGGGCACGGGTGCGGCGGCGGGCGCCTGCACCGCAGTGGGCGGGGGTTGTTCGGAGTCGGGTGCTGACAGCCACCACCAGACGGTCGCCGCCAGCAGCAGGGCAGAGGCCCCGGCCAGCAGCGCCGCGCCTGCGCGTTTGGGCCGCGCGCTGGTGGGCGGCGGGGTGAGCGCGGAGGGGCTCTGGCTGTGCAGGCCGGGCACGTGGCCGCGCTCGCGTTCGGCGTCGGCGCGTTTGAGTGCGTCAAGGATGTAGGACATGGATCGGCCGCGATCAGGGCTTGCTCAGGCGGGGTTCTTCCACCCCCGCAGCCAGGTTGACCTGCATGAAGGTCATGGGACCGGCTGCGCCGTCGGCATCGATACCCTGCGCGCGCTGGAAGGCCGCGAGCCGCGCGGAGAAGGTGCTGGCGTCGGCATCGATGAGCCCCTTGCCCTGCAATTCGGTCAGGCGCTGGGCCAGCCATGCACCGGCCACGCCCCGGGCGCCCTGTGTGACGCGGCCTCGCACGCCCTCGGGTTGGCGCCAGAGGGTGGCGTAGTCGCCGCGCCAGATGTCGGCCAGGGCGGTGAGCGGTATCTGCCAGCGTTGGCCACCGGCCTGCAGGGTCACGGTTTCGGTGGTGATGGCGGTGACCAGGGCGCGCCTTGGCCCCTGCCCGGGCAGGTGCAGGCTGAGGATGCCTGGCCGGTCGAGCTGGCGCAGGCCGTGCAGTGTCATGCGCTGGGTGCTGTAGCACTGCAGCCGGTTCTGCAGTGCCACCGCGCAGGCGTCGCGACCGGTGAGGGGCAGGCCCCAGAGCGGGCCGAGATCGCGCCAGGCGGCGGCGTCGGAGCGCAGCAGATCGCCCGCTGCTGGCAGACCGGTGAGCAGGGCGGGCCGGGTTGCGGGTGGTGTATCGGTGTCGCCGCTGCTGGCTGGCAAAGAGGGGGTGGCGGTGCTGGCTCCCGGTGCGCCGACGGTGCCCGGTTCGGGTGCCACCGGTGCGGGCAAGGCTGGGTTCGGCTCAGGCGCAGGAGGTGCAGCAGGTGCAGCAGGTGCAGCAGGTGCAGCAGGTGCAGCCGTGGTCGCCGGACTGGCCGACGCGCTCGTCTGCGGTGCCGGGCGTTGCTGCCACAAGATCAACGCCACGCCAGCGGCCAGCACCGCGCCGCCCAGAGCGCCCAGCGCCAGCGTCAACCAGGGGTGGCGCGCCAGCGCCTTGCCCGGGGGCGTGGGCGTCTGCGGCGCAGGCGTCGGCGTGTCGAACACCTCGAGCGCCGCTTTGTCCACCACCGCAGCACCGATTTGCCAGATTTCGGTGGCGTAGGCGCCGAGCAGGGCGCGGTCGCACAGCAGGTTGATGCGCCGGGGCACGCCGCGCGTGAGCGCGTGGATGCGCGCCAGCGCTTCGTCGTTGAACGGCAGCGGGCCGCTGTGCCCGGCCACTTCCATGCGGTGGCGCACGTACTGGCGGGTTTCGGTTTCACTCAGGGCGCCGAGGTGAAAGCGCGCGATCACGCGCTGCGCCAGCTGCTCCAGTTCGGGCCGCGCGAGCACGGTGCGCAGCTCGGGCTGGCCGATCAGCACGATCTGCAGCAGCTTGCGTTCGCTGGTTTCCAGGTTGGTCAGCAGGCGCAACTGCTCCAGCACATGGGGCGTGAGGTTCTGCGCCTCGTCGATGATCAGCACATTGCGCTGACCCGCCGCGTGGCTGCGCAGCAGGTAGTCGTTCAGCGGGTCGAGGTGGTCCTTGATCGTCGCGGGCCCGATGCCCTCGTGCTTGACCTCCAGCTCGAACTCGTGGCAGATCGACTTGAGCAGGTCGGAGACCGTGAGCTTGGGGTTGAAGATGTAGGCCACGCGGCAGTTCGCCGGGATCTGCTCCAGGAAACAGCGGCACACCGTGGTCTTGCCGGCACCGATCTCGCCGGTGAGCAGCACGAAACCACCACCGCCCTGCACGCCATAGAGCAGGTGCGCCAGCGCTTCGCGGTGCCGCTCGCTCATGAAGAGGTAGTGCGGATCCGGGGCAATGGAAAAAGGGGTCTGCTGGAGACCGAAATAACCGGCGTACATGCCCTGAGGATAACGGGGCCGCCGGGGGCCGGGCAAACCGGTCGCCAGCCGCGCCGTGTACGGCGCGGCTGGCGCTGCAGGATTGATCTGTCACCGGCGCGAGGTATCTTGATCGCAGAACGCGGCGGAGCGGGCTTCGCCCGGCCGCTCGCGTTGCCCCCTGGAGGGGTTCGCGCGCAGCGCGGCGGGGGTGTCTTTTACTACGCGGCGAGCGCCATGGCGGGTTTGCTGGCGGTGGTCGATCTGGCCTGGGCGGCCACCGAGCACTCGATGTCGCCCGAGAGCTGGCCGCCTTCTTCGATCACCACCTTGCCGTAGCGGATCTTGCCCGTGACGCGACCGCTGGCGTAGATCACCAGCTTCTGGCGCACGGTGAGGTTGCCGTCGAACACGCCACGGATTTCGGCGATGTCGATCTCGGCCGTGCCCTTGAAGGCGCCCTGTTCGGCGATCTGGATCACGCGCGAGTCCATGGTGGCTTCGACCAGACCTTCCACGAACAGCGTGTCGCAGTCGGTGATTTCCACACCCTTGAGCTTGATGTTCGGGCCCACGGTGAGCTTGCTGCCGCCTTCCGGTGCCACCGTGTTGCTGGCAGGCTGGGCCACGGCAACCGATTCTGGCTCGGTCTGTGCGGGTGTCTGAGCGGGCGAAGAAACGCTGTGGGTGGCGGCGCCGTAGCGCTGTGGAGTCGCACCCGGGTTCAGGGCTTTGACGGGTTCGTTCTCGCGTTTGCCGAAATGCAGTGCCATGGGTCAGCTCCTTCAAAAAGTGGAGCGCTCATGCTATGGGCCCTGTGGCTTACATTCTGGTCCGTCCCGTAAGAGGGGTAACCGGATGCACGGTACGTCTGGTTGCGCCTGTTGCCGGGTGGCGCTTGATTTCAGGCACCTTTTCGGGCTTCCATGTCGCGAACCAGGGCGCGCGCTTCGTCGCCTTCTGGAATGGGATCGCCGCTGTCGCGCCAGTTCACGGCCGCCTTGAAGCCCTGTTCCTGCGCGTAGCGGCGAAACCAGAGCCCTTCGGGGTTGTGGCGCGTGATGCCGTCGAACACGGTGGCCATCTGCTGGGTTTGCTCCAGGCCCATGGAGAGCATCACCTGGTTGACCACCATCTTGTGCATGGCCAGGTGCGAGCGCGGCACGCCCGCGATGCGGCTGGCCAGCGCCAGCACCGTGGTGTCGAGCTGTTCGGCCGGCACCGCCTCGTTGGCCAGGCCCCAGTCGGCGGCGGTGCGGCCGCTGATCACGTCGCCGGTGAACATGAGTTGCTTGGCGCGCAGGGGGCCGAGCCGGTAGGTCCACATGGCCGTCGTCGGGCAGCCCCAGACGCGGGTCGGCATGTAGCCAATGCGCGCGTCCTCTGCCATCACCAGCAGGTCGCAGCACAGCGCGATGTCGCTGCCGCCCGCCACCGCCGCGCCGTGCACCTGGGCGATGGTGGGTTTGGCCGAGCGCCACAGGCTCATGAAATCTTCCGTGTTGCGCTTCATGTAGGCGTAGTCGTCCATCGGGTCCCAGGGGTGGCGTTCCTGCTGGCAGGGGTGATCGATCTCGCCTTCGCCGAACTGGCTCAGGTCGTAGCCGCCGCAAAAGCCCTTGCCCGCGCCTTCGACCACGATCACATGGACGCTCGGCTCGGCGTTGGCCCATTCCACAGCGGCGCGGATCTCGCGCGGCGTGGCGTCGTTGATCGCGTTGAGCTTCCCGGGCCGGTTCAGGAGCAGGCGGGCGATGCGCGGGTTCCGCAGGTCTGGGGCAATGCGCAGGGTACTGAAATCGGGCATGGCGAACTCCGAAAGGTAAGGTGGGCTGCAAATGCTAGACGCTACCGAAAGGCAAGCGCGTCGCTCCGGCTACAGGGCCCGTGGCAGGTAGATGTCGGTCAGCAGGTCCGCTGGCGCCGTGCCGCGCGGGCTGTTCAGGTATGCCTCGAACACCGGCTGGTGGGCGAGCGTGTGGCCCGAGGCGATGAGCCAGTCGCCGCAGAGCCACTGATCTGCGTCTCCGGGTAGGCGAACGGATCGTCCCGGTACTGCGCCAGCCAGCGCGTGTCTTCCTGCATCAATCCCTGCGCCGCGACACGGTGTCAAGGTCCACCTGTCTGTGAACACGCTTGCGGAAAAGTTCTGGCTTTTTCTCCCGCCAGGACTTGGGGGCAGCAACCAGCGAAAGATGCCCCAGAACGGCGCAATGGTCTGGAAGGCTTCGCCGTTGTGGGTGCGCAGAGCGATGTCGATCACGTGAAGCGCCTGGGTTGGTGGGGTGGATTGCATGTTGATGCTCCAGAGGATGGAAGGAGCGCCCGATTCTGGGCACGGGGCACGGGCATTTCTTGCGCCCACCCGAAAACACCGCCCAGAACCTACACTTGCGGGTTCCCCCAGCAGTGCCCCCATGAACGCGCCCATCGACGTCTCCTTTTTCGCGCGCGCCGCCAAGCCGCTGACCAGCTACCGCCCGTACTGGGCCAAGCGCTTCGGCACCGCGCCCTTCCTGCCCATGAGCCGGGCCGAAATGGAGCAGCTCGGCTGGGATTCGTGCGACGTGATCCTGGTGACGGGTGACGCCTACATCGACCACCCCAGTTTCGGCATGGCCGTGATCGGCCGGGTGCTGGAGGCGCAGGGCTTTCGCGTCGGCATCATCGCCCAGCCCGACTGGCAGAGCGCCGAGCCCTTCAAGGCGCTGGGCAAGCCCAACCTGTTCTGGGGCGTGACCGCCGGCAACATGGATTCCATGATCAACCGGTACACCGCCGACCGCAAGATTCGCAGCGACGACGCCTACACCCCCGGTGACGTGGGCGGCAAGCGCCCCGACCGCGCGGCACTGGTCTACAGCCAGCGCTGCCGCGAGGCCTACAAGGACGTGCCCATCGTTCTCGGTGGCATCGAAGGCAGCCTGCGCCGCATCGCCCACTACGACTACTGGAGCGACAAGGTGCGCCGCAGCATCGTGGTGGACGCCAAGTGCGACCTGCTGCTGTACGGCAACGCCGAGCGGGCGCTGGTCGAGGTGGCACACCGCATCGCGGCGCGCGA
>PNMN01000155.1 GCA_013823655.1 Comamonadaceae bacterium
GCCGCCATGAAACCGATCCAGCTCTTTGATGCCGACTCCAGCACCTACACCTATGTGCTGTTTGACCAAACCACGCGCGAGGCACTGATCATCGATCCGGTGCAGGAGCAGATCGCGCGCGATCTGGACACGCTGAGCGAATACGGTCTCAAGCTGGTCTGGACGGTGGAGACCCATGCGCACGCCGACCACATCACCAGCGCGGGCCAACTGGCCGAGCTGACGGGCGCACGCACGGTGGCGCCCGCAGGCTGCGGCATCGGGACCGCAGGCACACAGCTGGCGCACGGCGACGTCCTGCGTTTCGGTGCCGAAACCCTGCTGGCCCTGCACACGCCGGGCCACACCGCCGGCAGCATGAGCTTTGTCTGGCGCGAACACGTGTTCACCGGCGACACCCTGCTCATCAATGGCTGCGGCCGCACCGACTTCCAGTCCGGCAGCGCCGCCGAGCTGTACCGCAGCCTGACCCAGGTGCTGTTCGCGCTGCCCGATGGCACCACCGTCTGGCCGGGGCACGACTACCAGGGCCGCAGCCATTCCACCATCGGCCAGGAAAAGGCCGGCAATGCGCGGGTGGCGGGCAAGACCGAGGCCGAGTTCGTGGCCCTCATGGAGCGCCTGAACCTGCCCCGGCCGCGCCGCATCGACGAGGCCGTGCCGGCCAACCTGACTTCCGGCCTGCGGCACGACGCCGACGGTGCGCTGCTGATGCAGCCGCGGCCTGGGCAGGGCGGGTATGCCGGCGATGTGTCGCCCGAGCTCGCCTGGCAATGGGTGCAGGCGGGGGAAGCGGTGCTGGTGGATGTGCGCACCGACGCCGAGCGCGAGTGGGTGGGCTTTGTGCCGGGCGCCGTGGCGGTGGCCTGGAAGCAGTGGCCGGGCATGGCGCTGAACCCGCAGTTTGACGACGCCGTGCGCCAGGCCGCCGCCGGGGGGCACAAGCTGGTGCTGCTGTGCCGCAGCGGTGTGCGCTCCATCGCCGCCGCCCGGCGCGCCACCGAACTGGGCCTGCAGGCCTACAACATCCTCGAAGGCTTCGAGGGCGACCCGGATGCCCAGGCGCAGCGGGGGCGCAAAGGGGGCTGGCGCCACCATGGCCTGCCCTGGCGGCAGCACTGAGCCGGTTTCGGGACCGCTGCCCAGCCCATCTGTTGTTTGGGCACGCCGCTTGTCGGCGAAACCGCACCAAACTTGAGAAAAAAGCGTAACAAGCCCTGTCAGTCTTGACAGGGAGTGTGCGCTTTGTCACGGATTTCTTTTTTCAATGGGATCTTCTTTCTTTAAAGGAGATTTCCATGGAAACGCTCGCCACCCGTGTCTCCCACCCTGTCAACCCGGCCATCTCTGCGCACCTGGCGGCCCGCATCCAGCGCGAATTCACCACCCGCTGGGACACGCTCTGGAGCGGGCGCTCACTGCTGCACGGGCGTGAAGCAGGTCCTGATGCGGTGCGCCTGAACGGCAACGACTACCTGAGTCTGACCGGCCATCCGGACATCGTGCGGGCGCAGACCGAGGCCATCAAGACCGACGCCGAATTCGTCATCCAGTCCAGCGTGTTCCTGCTGGACGAACACCCCGCCCGCCAGCTCGAATTCAAGCTGGCGGCACTGGTGGGCAAAGAAGACGGGCTGATCTGCCAGTCGGGCTATTCGGCCAACCTCGGATTGCTGCAGTCCATTGCCGACGGGCAGACCGTCATTTACCTCGACAGCCTGGCCCACACCTCGCTGTGGGAGGGTGCGCGCCGTGCCGGCGCCTCGGCCCACCCGTTCCGGCACAACGACCCGCAGCACCTGGACCGCATGATCGAGCGCCACGGCCCCGGTATCGTGGTCGTCGATTCGGTCTACAGCACCACCGGTGCCATCTGTCCGCTGGAGGACATGGTGGCGGTGTGCGAAAAATGGGACTGCATGATCGTGGTGGACGAGTCGCACACACTGGGCACACACGGCCCGCAAGGCGCAGGGCTGTGCGTGGCACTGGGGCTGAGCGAGCGCGTGCACTTCATCACCGCCAGCCTGGCCAAGGCTTTCGCGGGGCGGGCGGGCTTCCTGACCGTGCCGACGGCGATGCGCAACTACGTGCTGAGCACCAGCTATCCCAACATGTTCAGCTCCTGCCTGTTGCCGCACGAAGTGGCCGCGCTGGACGCGACGCTGGAGGTGATCCGCCGCAGCGACGCCGAACGCCAGCGCCTGCATGCCATCACCCGGCGCCTGCGCGGCACGCTGGCCGACCTGGGTTACCCGATCCACCAGGGCACCGAGCAGATCATCGCGCTGGAGTCCGGCACCGAGCCGGCCACCATGGTGCTGCGCGACCTGCTGGAGGAGCGCAACGTGTTCGGCGCGGTGTTCTGCGCACCGGCCACCAGCCGCAACCGCACCATGGTGCGCCTGACACTGAGCGCGGCGCTGACCGATGCCGAGCTGGACCACGTGGGTGCCGTGGCACGCGAACTCGCCCCGCTGGTGCGGCCCTGGGACTGGCCGATCGCGCGCCGCGGCCGGGCGGCCGAGGCTCAAACGTCCTGAACGCTGCGCGAACCCTGCGCCTCCAGGAAGTTGCGGTAGGCGTAAATGGGTTGCGGCAGGTCGGCGGCGTCCAGGTCAAACACCGCCGCCCTCAGCAGGCCTTCGTCGCCCAGGTCAAAGGCGGGGGCGGTCCGGATCGGTCCGCTCAGGCTCAGTTGCTGGTGCAGTTCCACCGCCGGCAACAGCTTGCCCGTCTGCACGGCACGCACCACGTCGTGGTCCAGTCCGGCGGTGCTGGCCAGCTCGGTCACATCGCTCAGCGTGCCCGTGGGTTCGAGCTGCAGCCACTGGCACCGGCCCAGGGTGTCCAGCCCCAGCACGCCAAACGGTTCACCCAGCACCACGTATTCGATCCAGCGCTGCTGGGCGAACTTCAGCAGCGCACGCGCGATGGCAGGCACCTGCAGCACCGACTGCTGGGCCGGCTGCAGCACCGCGCGCCACAGGGTGTTGAGCCGTGGGTGGGGCGTGTAGGCCAGCTTGGCCAGCGCGCCCAGCAGGCGCCCGGCCATGTCGGGCGCCTGCTTGGGAATGAACTGGTCGATCAGCCCGCCGTTGAAGGCCTGGATCGCGATCTGCTCGTCGGCCTGGCCGGTCAGCAGGATGCGCGAGCCCGGCCAGTCCAGCAGGGTGTTGAGCACCTTGAGGCCATCGGTGCCGGGCATGGCGTAGTCCACCACACAGGTCTGCGCCAGCCGGTAGCGGGCCGGGTTGTTGGCCCAGTAGCGCAGCACCTGGGGCAGCAAGGGGTGGCCCTGGCGCCAGCGCTCGATCATGCGCAGGTGCAGCCCGGCATCGGCTTCCCAGCGCGCCGGCTCTTCACGCATGCGTTCAACGAAGCTCGGCGGGCGCGCATACAGCTCGACCTGCAGGTGCTTGGGCGTGACCATGCCCAGCATGTCGAGGTAGTCGATGTCATCGTCCAGAAACAGGATGCTGCCGGAGCGCTGGAACAGCGGGAGGTGGAGGGCCATGAGGGGGGTCCGTGGAAAGTGGCCGGTCAGCCTGGGTTCAGGGGTGCTGGTCCGTGTTCAGCGGCAGATCGATCATGAAGACCGCACCTTGCGCCGGTTCGGAATGCACGCTGATCTGGCCGTTGACCGTTTCGACAACGTTTTTGCAGAAGGTCAGGCCCAGGCCGCTGCCGACACCACTCTGGCTGGAATAGAAGGGCTCAAAGATGCGGGCCTGCTTTTCGTGCGCAATGCCGACACCCTGGTCCGACAGCGCGATGCGGCCTTTGCCGTGATGCAGCCCGACGTCGATGCGCAGATCGCCCGGCTGGGGGGCGGTTCCGACCGCGGCCAGCGAGTGCAGGGCGTTCTTGATCAGGTTCGCCAGCACCTGGGCAAACAGGGGCCGCGAGCCGACGAAGCAGAAGTCCTGCTGCAGGTGCACCTGCACGCAGTCGCGCTCGCGCGAAGAGCGGTAGGGGTAACCGGCCACCACCTCGTGCACCAGCTCCGCCGCCTGGATGGCCGAGCGCTCGCGCGGCAGACGCAGCAGCTGGGCGTTGGAGATCTGGGTGTCGATCTGGCGGTTCATGCTGCGCGCCAGACTCTGCAACCGGGCCGACAGCTCTTCGAGCTTCTTGCGTTTGCCCTCCGGCAGATCGTTCTGGGCCAGGTTGCGCAGCACGTCGCCCATGAGGTTGATGGTGGCCAGCGGCGTGCGCAGCTCGTGCGCCATCACGCCCATGGTGCTCAGGGTGTTGATCAGGCGGGTGCGGCGCAGGTTGGCACTCGACGAGCCCAGCAGGATGGCCGACACCCAGGCAAACACCAGCACCACGATCTGGTCCAGCCCGGTGGTGGTGTCGGGCACCGGGTGCGGGCTGGGGGCCAGCAGGTAGCTCAAGCCGATACCGACCGCAGCCCCCACGGTGGCCAGGCGCCAGTCGGTCAGGTGGTAGTAAATCACCAGCATGCAGGCCATGCTGGAAAACCAGACCGCGTTGCCACCGTTCATCCAGTACATCCAGGAGAAAAACAACGGCAACTGCAGCCAGCTGATGACGCAGAACGTCCAGATGGTCAGTGGCGATGAAAGATCGCGGTTGATCGTGTTGAACAGCAAGGGAATGCCCAGGCAGGCCACCGCCACGCGCAGGGGCACACTTTCGAAAGGCTGAGGCATGAGATAGCCCCAAATCCAGGCAAAAGACAGGTGACTCAGAACCGTGAACGCACCCAGCCACTGCAGCCTTGAGCGCGATGGGTGCAAAATAGGTTCCAGCGGCGCATGGACGATTTCGTCCAGCAACCATCTCCACAGCCTGGCGCGTGCACTGCGAGCCCATATTCGGTCCAAGGGCAACATGCTCTCCTTCCATCGTCGGCATTCCCGTCACCGCCCACCCGGTGGGTGGGCACAGGCCTGGGCTATTGTCCCCGCAACAGGGCTTTGTGAAAAATGACCTTGCCTGTCAACTTTGACAGTGTGGGCGTGGACGCGATCCTGGCCGACTGGGTGTGTGCACTGAGCGAGCAGGGTGTGGAATCGGTGGTGGTGCTGGGCCCCACGCCCACCGGCGGGCGCGACGACCGCGAGGTGCTGGCGGTGCACCCGCCGCGCCTGCTGGGGTCGGCGCAGGCCCTGGCCGAGAGCCGCGATTTTGGCGCCACCTGGCGCGACAGCGATGCGCCGCTGGTGGCCTGGCAGGACATTTCCAGGTCCGCTTTCGCCGAACAGGCGGGTCGCTGGCGCCGCCTCTGGCTGGCCCACGGGTACCAGACGCTGGTGCGCGTGGCTTTCACGCTGCCGGCCGGTCGGGCGTTCGAGTGCTTCCTGTTCAGCCCGCGTGCGTTCGCTGGCCGCGCCGAAGCCGCTGCGCTGGCCTGGTCGGCCTTCAACATCTGGCCCATGCTCAAGCGGACCATTGCCGAACAGCGGATCTCGTTGACACCGCGAGAGCAGGAAAGCCTGAACCTGGCGTTCGAGGGCCTGACCGCCCGAGAAACCGCCACGCACATGGACTGCTCCGAACGCACGGTGAACTACCACCTCTCCAACGCCATGACCAAGCTGCAGACCGACAACAAGCTCGCGGCCGTGCAGCGGGCCTGCTGGATCGGACTCATTTGACCCACCCCCGCCGTGCTGCGCTGCCGCAAGTTCGGGATCGTGGCTTGATCATAATGCGCGCATGACTTTTCTGGCCCTGGACGTTGGCAACACCCGCCTGAAATGGGCGCTGTACGACGCACCCCGTGTGGGTGCCGGGCTGCTGGCCCAGGGCGCGCAGTTCCTGGAAAACATCGACAAACTCGCCGATGGCGACTGGCACGGCCTGCCATCCCCGAGCTCGGTCGTGGGCTGCATCGTGGCGGGTGACGCCGTCAAGCGGCGGGTCGAAGAGCAGCTGGACATCTGGGACGTGTCGCCGCAGTGGGTGGTGTCCAGCAGTGGCGAGGCGGGCCTGAGCAACGGCTACGACCACCCGGCCCGGCTTGGCTCGGACCGCTGGGTCGCCATGATCGGCGCACGACAGCGCCTGCTGGCGCAGGGCCCGGCCCGGCCCTGTGTGGTGGTGATGGTGGGCACGGCGGTGACGGTCGAAGCCATCGACTCCGAAGGCCGCTTTCTCGGCGGCATCATCCTGCCGGGCCACGGCATCATGCTGCGCGCGCTGGAGTCCGGCACGGCCGGTCTGCATGTGCCCACCGGCGAGGTGCGCGACTTCCCCACCAACACCAGCGATGCGCTCACCAGCGGCGGCACCTTTGCCATTGCGGGCGCGGTGCAGCGCATGGTTGAAAACCTGCAGCGCCACTGCGGTGTGGCGCCTGCGGTGTTCATGACCGGTGGCGCGGGCTGGAAGATGGCGCCCAGCATGTCCACACCCTGCGAGCTGGTGGACAGCCTGATCTTTGACGGCCTGCTGGAAATTGCCAGAAAACGGCTGGAGTAATTCCATTTCCAAATCATTTGTGTCTAGGCGCGAAGCCGCAGACAGTGCTGCAGCACGGCAAGGCGAAGCAACAACGACACGGATGATTTGGAAATGGAATCAGGCCGTGCGTGGTTTGACCTTCGAGGCCACCAGCCTGGCCTGGGTGCGCGCAACCCCGACATCGGCGTCGTGGACCAGCGCCACGCCCATGCGGCGCTTCACGAAACTCTCGGGTTTGCCGAACAGACGGATGTCGCTGTTCGGCACGCGCATCGCTTCGTCCAGGCCGTCGAACACGATGCCTTTGGCTTCCACGCCGCCGTAGATCACGGCGCTGGCGCCCGGGCTCTTGAGCGCGGTGTCGACCGGCAGACCGAGGATGGCGCGGGCGTGCAACTCGAATTCGCTCTGCCACTGGGTGATCATGGTCACCATGCCGGTGTCGTGCGGGCGCGGGCTCACTTCGCTGAACCAGACCTGGTCGCCCTTGACGAACAGCTCGACGCCAAACAGGCCCAGGCCCGACGGCTGGCCGTCGTGGCCCACGCCCAGGTCGTCCGTCACGGTCTTGGCGATGCGGCGCGATTCGGTCAGCGCGGTGGCCGTCATCGGGTGCGGCTGCCAGCTCTCGACATAGTCGCCGCTCACCTGCACATGGCCGATGGGGTCGCAGAAGTGCGTCTCGATCTGGCCGTCAGCGCCCAGCGCGCGCACGGTGAGCTGCGTGATCTCGTAGTCGAAATCGATGAAGCCTTCGACGATGATGCGACCCGGCCCGACGCGACCGCCCGACATGGCGCAATCCCAGGCGGTCTTCACATCGGCCGGGCCGTCGATCTTGCTCTGGCCTTTGCCGGAACTGCTCATCACCGGCTTGACGATGCAGGGGTAACCGATGCCCGCGTCAATCGCCGCCTGCAGCTCTGGCAGCGAATCGCAAAACTGGTAAGGGCTGGTCGGCAGGCCCAGCGTCTCGGCGGCCAGGCGGCGGATGCCTTCGCGGTCCATGGTCAGGCGCGCGGCGCGGGCGGTGGGGATCACGCGCACCACACCGGCGGCTTCCAGTTCCTGCAGCATGGGCGTGGCAATCGCCTCGATCTCGGGCACCACCAGGTG